>JBBQXO010000109.1:0-15030 GCA_038209595.1 Chitinophagales bacterium | reverse complement strand
TGGGAAGGCGGGGTTTCCCATGAAGACAGCAGCGGAGGCAAGGGTGATATCGGACCGGGAGATGTACAATGGATGACCGCTGGCAGCGGCATTTTGCACAAGGAGTTTCATTCTGAGGAATTCAGTAAAAAAGGAGGCACCTTTCACATGGCACAACTTTGGGTAAATTTGCCTGCTGCACATAAAAATGTTTCGCCAACCTATCAGGATTTGCGGGATAAGGATATGGGCCGCCTTTCCTTAGAAAATAATGGAGGAGAGCTGCGCATCATTGCCGGAGAACAGCAAGGCGTGAAAGGGCCGGCTAATACCTTTACCAGAATGAATATGTATGATGCAAAAATGAACCCGGGTGGCCTGTTGAAACTCAATCTGCCTGAGGGTGATAATACTGCCATCATCGTAATGCAAGGTAACCTGATGGTGAATGAGACAGAGCAGGTACGTACCGGGCAGATGGTGATCATGGGACGCAAGGGCACAGATGTGCAGATAGAAGCCAACAATAAAGTACATCTGCTTGTATTGAGTGGTGAGCCAATTGCCGAACCTATTTCGGCATACGGTCCTTTTGTAATGAACACCAAACAGGAAATATTAGAGGCCATCGAAGATTTCAATGCGGGAAAATTTGGCCACCTGAAATAATTATTCAGTATGCAACACGTTATATCTACCGTCACCGAGGGAGGCCACAAAGACATTGGATGGCTGCAAAGCAATTTCACTTTTATTTTTACCAGCTATGCCAACACCTTGAAGAGCGGATTTGGGTTGCTTAAGGTTTTTAATGATGAATTTGTAACTCCCGGTAAAGGATTTGGGCTTCATCCACACCAAAATATGGATATTATTTCCATTATGCTCGCTGGCAGTGTGAATCATGAGGATAGTTTGGGAAATAAAGAAGTAGTCCATAAGATTGTGTTCAGATAATTAATGCAGTATAGATTGAGACATGAAGAATATAACGTGGGCGAAGAATCCGTGAATTTTTTGCAAAATTGGATCGAACCGAAATTGCAAAATATATCACCACGCTACCAAAAAAGGTTTTTCCCCTAAGACGAAAGAGCCAACCAACTGGTAACAGTGGTTAGCAATGAAGAAGGGCAAGAACATTGCTGGATCAATCAGAATGCAAGGCTACGGCTGGGATATTACCCGGGCCCGAAGGTCTTGGATGTTCGGCTGGATCCGGTGAATAAAAGCTTTTTCCTTTTTGTAATAAAAGGTTCCCTTTCGGTTAATAATATTCAGGTAGGCCCAAGAGATGCCATTGGGTGCTGAGATACAGTTTTTTTGCTTTTAAATATTACGAGTGGTATACGTTTCCTTTTAATTGAGTCCCCTGTAAATCATTGATCTTATGAGTCATGCATCGGTTAGTATTGGTTCTGCTCCTTACAAAATGGAGGTTTCAGGCAGTAGCGGGCATACATTGGTGGCCGATGAACCCATAGAATTAGGTGGGGGCAACCTGGGTTTTTCACCTGATGAACTGCTTTGTTCGGCATTGGGAGCCTGTACTGCTGCCACCCTGAAAATGTACGCTGCTCATAAAAATTGGCCGCTGGAACAGGCAGATATCATGGTAGAAATAGATAGGAAATCTGCGGGTTTACCCCTTTTAATGAGAAGAGTGATTAAACTGAAAGGTTCCTTCACCGCCGAACAAACAGATAGGCTACTTGGTATTGCCAATAAATGCCCAATACATAAACTGCTCGCCAACCAAACAACCATAGAAACTGTTATTGAGATATTATAAAATAAAAAAAATCAAAAAATGCGTATATCTATAATAAGTGCAAGTCCAAGAGAAAATAGTGTAACTCACCGGGTTGCCCTTTATCTTCAGAATTATTTTGCAGAAACGACAGCACATCATATTGACATGATTGATGTAAGGGACCATCACCTGCCCTTGTTGCAGGGGGTTTGGAGTTCTGTAGAAAATACCCCTGAAGATCACAAGCTTTTGGCAGAAAAAATGTTTGCGGCAGATGCTTTTGTCATGGTTACCCCAGAATACAATGGGACATACAGCCCTGCTATGAAGGCTATATTCGATCAGTTTCCCAAGCAAAGCCGTAAAACCTTTGGTATTGTTACCGCCTCTCCCGGTGCCATGGGTGGTATGCGTGCCACGCAGCAAATGCAGTTGCTGGTAGCAGCGCTTTTTGGTATTTTAACGCCCAATATGTTGGTGGTACCTGGCGTGGACAAAAAATTTAATTCAGATGGTACTTTGGCAGATGAGCATTTTATGAAAGCTATTCAGGGATTTACCAATGAATTTTTGTGGCTTGCTGAAACTGTAAAGGGAGAACCCGTAGCGGTTTTGAATTAACAGCATTAATAGTAACGGGAGTTTTATATTTGCGCCCTACATGAGCGACGCAATTAAACACGAATGTGGTCTGGCATTCATTCGGTTGAGAAAACCATTTTCCGAAATTCAGGAAAAGTACGGTACGGTAATGTATGGACTCAATAAGCTTTACCTGCTTATGGAGAAACAACACAACCGCGGTCAGGATGGTGCGGGTATTGCCACAGTGAAGCTAAACACCACACCGGGCAATCCTTATTTGTTCCGTCATCGGAGTGTAATAAATATGCCGATTGCTGATATTTTTGGTTATGTGGGAAAGGAAGTGGCTGAAGTAGAAAAGTATCAGCCAGAGTTGTTGCAACATCCTGAAATAGCTAAAGGGCACCTGCCTTTTTTAGGTGAATTGATGATCGGTCATCTGCGGTACGGCACTCAGGGTAAAAACAATGTAGAATTTTGCCATCCTTTTATAAAAAGGAATTTATTGCCATCGAGAAACCTTGCGCTAGCTGGTAATTTCAACCTGGTAAATATTGAAGAACTCTTCGATCTCGTAAATATTAATCCCGGAGAATTTCAAAAGCAAAGTGACCTTGCAGCCATGATGGAAGTGGTACATCATTTTTTGGTAAAGGAAGATGAATTGCATCCCGGCAATCCCGATTTGGTGCATGTATTGAAAAAAGCCGCGGCGCTGTTTGACGGAGGGTATAATATTGGGGGATTGGTTGGTAATGGGTCAAGTTTTATCCTACGCGATGCAAATGGTATCCGGCCTTCATACTACTATGTACACGATGATTTTATTGTAGCAGCTAGCGAAAGAGCCGCCATTCGTACCACTTTTAATGTAGGCGAAAATGAAGTGCTGGAACTGATGCCGGGTTGCGCCCTGATAATAGATGCAAAGGGACAGATTAAAATTGAACAAATAATTGAACCCGGAGAACGGAGAGCCTGTAGTTTCGAAAGGATTTACTTTAGCCGGGGTAATGATGAAAAAATTTACCGGGAGCGTATTACACTTGGCCATAAACTCAGCCGCCCTGTGCTGGAAGCCATAGACTATGATCTGAAAAACACCATATTTTCTTATATCCCCAACACTGCTGAAGTAGCCTACTTTGGAATGGTAAAAGGGATGGAGGAATACCTGAACCGGATTAAGGTAGAGCGGATAATGAGCTGGGGCAATAGTTTTAATGAGGAGCAACTGAGCGAAATGGTCAACCGGAAAATTCGTCAGGAAAAAATAGCCATTAAGGATGTAAAGATGCGCACCTTCATTACCGAAGAGGTAAGCCGGCAGGATATGGTGCAGCACGTGTACGATATTACTTATGGCACAGTAAGGCCAAATGAAGACACTTTGGTGGTGATAGATGACAGCATTGTGCGGGGAACCACCCTACGCGAAAGCATTATCCGGATGCTCGGCCGGTTGAAGCCTAAAAAAGTCATTGTGGTATCAAGTGCTCCTCAAATCAGGTATCCCGATTGTTACGGTATTGATATGAGTAAGCTTGGAGACTTCATTGCTTTTCAGGCTGCTATTCATTTGCTGGTAGAACAGAGCAACAGATCCCTTCTTACGGATTTGTACAAAACCTGTAAAGAATTACAGCGTACCAATCAGCTCCATACCTATAATGTGGTCCGCGAAGTATATGCTCCTTTTTCACCTCAGCAAATAAGCGATAAGATAGCAGAGATGATAACCACCCCGGGCATTGAGGTGCCGATACAAGTAATTTACCAAACCATTGAAGACCTCCATGAAAGTTGTCCAACCAATACCGGTGACTGGTATTTTACCGGTAATTATCCTACACCGGGAGGAAACCGGGTTTGTAACCGAGCCTTTATGAATTATATGGATGGCCGAAACGTAAGGGGGTACTGATTTATTTTAATTAAATTTTTGGTTACAGAAGCTTAATATTAAGCTAACAGTTTGTTAATACAGGGGGAATAGATTCGCATGATAAATTAATATTTATGATGCGAAAACTACCCCTGTTTTTATTTTTGCTATTTACCTCGTTTTTCTCCTATTCCCAAACGCTTGTCCATTATTGGAATTTCAACAACAGCGCTGATTCAACCAGTCAGTTGACACCAACTTTAAGCCTGATAAACGGGAGTTCTGCCATACATAATTCCGGTGGTAATAGCGGAAGTTTTTTCAGTATCATTCAAATTATTAGCAATACCGGGCAGGGATTTGATGTCTTTAACTTAAATAACAGGAATAGCGATCCTGCTGAGACGCACTTGCGTTTAAATAACCCCATTGGGGGCAAGTTAATTTTTTCCATGCCTACCACAGGATACAATAATATAGTGGTGAAATATGTCACCCGCCGTTCGGGTTCAGGTGCGCATAATCAGGTAATTGATTACAGCACCAATGGTACCGATTTTATTAACCTGACCACCATCCAACCTGCAGACGGAAACCCAACCCTGCAAACCCTTGATTTTAGTGGTATTTCAGGAGCCAATAATAACCCCAATTTTAAAGTTCGTATTGGTTTTACCCAAGGCGGTGGTGGCCTCGAAGGTAATAATCGTTTTGATAATTTTACCCTCGAAGGTAATCCTTTACCCACTGAGGCGCTGATTCATTACTGGAACTTTAATGACAATAGTACCGCGGAAAAGCTACTGATGCCAACGGTTGGTTTGATAGCTGGCGCATCTATTATTCCACAAGTATCTGGTACTACTGTGATTGATCTGAACGGTACCGGGCAAGATTTTGATGTCGCCAATGCCAATGGCAGAAATGGAGATGCTGCCAGTACCCACTTACGTTACAACTTGCCCATTCCCGGAAGCATTATTTGTAATTTACCAACTACCAATGCAACTGATATCATTGTAAAGTATGTTACCCGCCGTTCAGGTTCAGGAGCAGGCACACAAAAGGTAGCAATAAGTACGGATGGAATTAATTTTTCACCTCTTACCGATATTATCGTTACTGAAACGCCTGTATTGCAAACATTTGATTTTACTGCAAATACTAATGTCAATAATAACCCCAATTTTAAACTCCGGATTATTTTTGAAGTGGGAACTGCTGGAACAGGGGGTAATAACCGTTTTGACAATTTTACCGTTGATGGAAAAATTGTTCTTACTGATAATCAGCCTCCGGTAGTATTATTTAATCCCGCTGACGGCAGTACGGTATTACCTGTAAATACTGCTCCTACTTTAACCTTTAACCGCGACATCCGTTTGCTGGATAACTCAGCCATTAACAATACCAATGTGGATGCAGTTGTAGAATTGAGATTGGACAATGCAGCAGGTACCCCGGTAGCTTTTGCTGCCACATATAATAATCGTGTAATAACCATTACCCCATCGTCTGTGCTTGCCAATAGTCAAACCTACTATGTTGCACTGAAAGCAAATGTCATTGAAGCTACCAACGATGTGGCTATCAATGCGATACAATCGGCTTCTTTTACCACCATTGCTTTGCAAACAGTTTTAAATGCAGGCGATTTGTTACCAGTTGCCTATAGGATGAATACCAGTGATCTGGATGATGAAATTGCATTTGTAAGTTTTGTAAACATCATGCCTGGTACTATTGTAAATTTTACCGATAACAAATTCACTTCCAACGCTCAAACCCAATGTGCAGGTGGGTTTACTTTTACCTCACCTGCTTCCGGCATTGCAGCAGGCAGTGTTTTCAGGATTGTAACTTCGCCACTTAGCTCTGGCAAGGGAATTGTAGGGGGTTCCGGTTTTGGGCTCAGCAGTGGCGGCGATCAGGTTATCGTATATACCGGTACCGCCGTTTCGCCTTCTTATGTTACAGCCTTTTCCTCAAATATGTGGGTAGCTAACAACATTAGTTGCAGTGGTAGCCTGAGCATGATTCCTGCCGGATTGGTGGATGGAACCACTTCGCTTAACATGTCTACCCACCCCAATGCAGTGAGTGGTAATGTGGTAAATGCATATTATAATGGCCCGCAGGAAGGATCAGTAGCCTCCTTGAAGTTAGCCATTCTTGATCTAAACAATTGGGTGGCTGCCGGGTCAGGAACTATAGGTCAAATATGGCCGAATTGGGTATTCAACGGACCCCCAAGCGTTGGTACTGTGCAAGTGGTAAACGGTACAACTCTTCGGGTGATTTTTAATAAGAATATGATGCCTGCTTCTGCTCAAAACATCGCCAATTACACAGGTATTGCCAATCTTACAAGCGCTGTGGCTACTGCAAATGGTTCGCTGCCCGATTCTGTATTACTCAGTTTTTCAACTGCTTTCGTAAGTGGTACCCCGTATGTGCTTACTGTTTCCGGGGTAATGGATGCGAACGGAACACCAATGGCTGCACCTTTTGAATTTTCTTTTACCTATAATACTTCTATCCGTTTCGATAAAGAATTTGTGGTGGTAAAAGAAGATGCCGGTATGCTTTCATTCCAATTAAATCTTCAAAACCCGTCAACGTCTAGTGTTAATCTGGTTTTAAAAACAGCTCCATGGAGCACGGCTGATGTTTCAGACATTGGTTTTACATCTACTGTATTAAACTTTGATGCTGCAAGCAATGCGGTTCAAAACATTCAAATTCCTATCAATGACGATGTACTGAATGAGCTGGACGAATACTTTGTTTTGTCGCTTGAAAGTGGTACAGGATTAAGTGTAACCGGCAGTCAGTTTGCCACCATATATATTAAAGACAATGATCGGAAAGCTCCAGAAAAAACAAAAGAGTTGGAACTCGAATTCCTCTCAAGCTTTAAGGTAAATAACCCGGCTGGAAGCACGGCTGAGGTAGTAGTATATGATGCTGTATCTAAAAAATTGATGATCACCAGCGGAACTCAAAACCGGTTGGATGTTGCGGATTTCAGCAATCCTGCTTTGGTTACAACAGCGTTTTCTATTGACATAACTCCTTATGGTAAAACGATAACCAGCGTTGCTACAAAAAATGGTATCATAGCCTGTGCGGTTCCAAATAATGATGATTTTACCAATGGTTCAGTAGTTTTCTTCGATATTGATGGAAACTTTTTGAAGCAGTTGACTGTAGGGGTGCTCCCCGATATGATTACTTTCAGCCCGGATGGCCTCAAAGTAATGACTGCCAATGAAGGGCAACCCAATGATGCCTATACTATTGATCCCGAAGGTACCATCAGCATTATAGATGTAAGTGGAGGGATTGCCCCACTGACACAGGCGAATGTGACTACCCTTGATTTCACAGCATTTAACGGCCAAGAAGCTATTCTTGCTGCATCTGGTGTGCGTAAAACCAAAAGTACCAGTACCCTTTCGCAGGATTTTGAACCGGAATACATAACCATTTCTCCCGATAGCAAAAAAGCATGGGTAACCTTACAGGAAAATAATGCCATTGCAGAAATAGACCTGATGACCAATACCATTATCAAAATATCGGGTTTGGGTACCAAAGATTTCAGTGTGGCGAATACAGGTGCGGATATATCTGATAATAATGGTGAAATCCTGATTGCCAATTGGCCGCTGAAAAGCTTTTTTATGCCAGATGCTATTGGCAACTACACGGTTGGAGGCAAAACCTACCTTGTTACCGCCAACGAAGGGGATGAAAAGGAATCCACTGGTCTGAATGAAAGAACCACGGTAGGTGCCGGAAGTACAGTACTTGACCCGGTAGTATTTCCCAATGCAGAAGTTCTTAAAAAGTCTTACAATATGGGTAGACTCCGGATTACCAACCTTAATGGCAATACTGATGCCGATCCGGAATTTGAGGAATTATTTACTGTAGGTGCCCGCTCCTTCAGCATTTGGGATGCCGAAACAGGTGCTCTTGTTTACGACAGCAAGGATGAAATAGAATTGGTGACATCGCAGGATCCTGTTTTCGGATCCATTTTCAACGCAGATCATGAAAATAACAATCTCAAGGGAAGAAGCCGTTCTAAAGGTCCGGAACCAGAAGGCGTTGCGTTGGCCAATATTAATGGCAAACAGTATGCCTTTATAGCCCTGGAAAGAATTGGCGGCATATTGGTTTACAATATTACCGACCCAACAGATGCTAAACTGGTGGACTATAAAAACAACCGTTTGGTGAATGCTTATGGCGGCGACCACGGCCCGGAAACACTGGTATATATTTCAAACGAAACCAGCCCTGACGGGAAAGCGTATGTAGTGGTTACCAATGAAGTAAGTGGCAACATTACCATATTTGAGGTGAAAGGAGCCATTACTACGCCGGTAACATTACTTACTTATGATGCGAGGTTGCAAAATAACGGTTCCGTCTTGCTCAAATGGACAACTTCTACCGAAACAAACAGTAGTCATTTCAGCATTGAGCGCAGCAGCGATGGTCGGAATTTTGAAAAAATAGGACAGGTTGAGGCTAAAGGCCTAAGCGTTAGCAACCAGAACTATCAGTATGTAGATGTAAAACCGGGTACCGGCAAAGTATTCTATAAACTGGAACAGGTGGATAAAGATGGATTGACCACGCAAAAAGGAATTCGTGCGGTTGATATCCGTAAAGGTGCCTTGCCAATATGGGTGGTGGCACCAAACCCTGTAAGAGCCAACAACTTGCAGATTACCACCGAAAATATTTATGGAAAGGTGCAGGTAAAACTTATGGATACCCAAGGTAAGATATTGTATAGTCAGGCAATTGAGGCAAGGGATGGCACCATTCGCCTGCCAACGGCAAGACCATTGGCTCCGGGCTTGTACTACTTGTATGTGGAAGGGTATGGTACCAAACCGGTAACTGTTCTATAACCTTTTCTTTGTTACTTAATCTGATGGTCTGGCGGGTTCCTCCGCCGGACCATTTATTTTCAATAGCCGCAGGATGCTTAAATTTGTAAAGAACAAAGAGATATTCGTTTTGAAGCAACTATTTATTATACGACACGCAAAAAGCAGTTGGGGTACTCCGGGGCTAAATGATTTTGACAGACCGCTGAATGAACGGGGCAACCGCGATGCGCCTATGATGGCCAAAAGACTATGGAACCGCAACATTCATTTGGATGCCATTGTAACAAGCCCAGCCAACCGGGCTATGAGTACCGCCCGCTATTTTTCAGCAGAAAATCATCTTAAAGAGAAGCAATGGGTAGAAATCCCTTCTTTGTACCATGCACCCGCTACCCGGTTTTATGACGTTATACAGAACGATTTGCCAGATAGCTGGAATACGGTGGCACTTTTTTCACATAACCCTGGGATTACCGATTTTGTAAACAGTACCGGTTTATTGCGGCTCGATAATATGCCTACAACCGGTGTTTTCGGAATTTCGGTTGAAACAGCGCATTGGAAAGATTTCCGGACAGCCACCAAATCATTTTTGTTTTTCGATTATCCCAAGCTTTTTGCAGGAATGTAGGCATTGATAATTAAAAACCGTTTAGGTTTTTTTACGTGTAGCAAGTAATACGCCAACGGCAATCAATCCTGCAGCCAGCGCAATCCGTAACGAAAAATATTCTCCCAAAAGAAAAATACCAATGATGGCCGCAAAAACGGGTTGGGTGTAAATGTAAGTACCGGTTGTGCCTGCCCCCAGGTATTTAAGCCCATATACATTTAGCAAATACGCAAGGAAGGTAGTGCCTAAAACCACCAATGCCAAAGCCATCCATGCCTCGGGGGTAAAAGCTGAAAAATTGGTTTCCATAAAATCACCGATTCCAAAAGGCAGAATCATAAAAGTACCAAAAGTAAAGACCCATCGTACCACATGGATCGGATGGTACCTTTCCATCAGTGGTTTTACCAATACAAAATAAAGTGAATAGCTAAGGGCATTTATAACCACGAGGGCATCTCCAAGCATCATATTTTCCCCAATGTTGGAAGTTCTTTGTCTGCCGGTAATGATGAGTACGGCACCTGATATTCCCAGAAAAAGTCCAATGGCTTTAAGCCCTGTAAAACGTTCTTTAAGCAGCCACCCCGCCGCCGCCGTGATAAAAATGGGGGATACCAGCGACAAAATAGAAGCATGGATAGAAGTGGTAAGAGATACTCCTTTTATAAACATTAATTGATTGATAGCTACCCCCGTAAGTGCACAAAGTAAAAAACGGGGGATGTCTTTTTTATCAATACCAGCCCGCGACGGTTTGAAAGCAAATAGCAGCCAGAAAAGCGGGGCACTTACCCCGATACGAACCACATTTAAAGAAAAGGCAGGCATAAAACCGCTGGTGAGCATTTTTATAGCGCTAAAACTTATGCCATAGATGATATTGGCACCGAGGACCGCCCAGTGTGCTTTCGTATTTTGATTCATTGCTTGTGCTGAAATGAAGTGCAAAGTAACAAGGAACGGAGCGGCAAATGGTTGTTCAGTTTTTATGTATGATTTGAAATGGTGCTATTATCTATTAGTTTCCTACTTTGCCGGGATAAATATTGATGACTTGCGATTGTTTTGGAAATATTTTCTTCGATGGAATGGCTGGGTTATAGAAGGGATTTATCCCTATTCGTTGCCCAAATTGGTAATTGCCGTAGCACCGCATACCAGTTCACTTGATTTTATAATAGGGCTTGCGGTGCGCAGCGTACTGCGTTTGTATCATATCCGGTACTTGGGAAAAGCCGAATTATTCCGTCCGCCGTTTGGTTTTATTTTTAAAATGCTGGGAGGCACCCCGGTGGATCGTTCTGCCCAAAAAAACCTGGTTGAGCAAGTAGTTGATCGGTTTAACACAGCCGAAAAATTCACGCTGGCTTTGTCACCCGAAGGCACCCGCAAAAGGGTTGTTCGGCTGAAGACAGGTTTTTATCATATTTCGTTAAAAACCGGATCACCCATATTGCCGATTGCATTCGATTTTGCCGAACGAAAAATACGGCTCGCTCCTCCCTTTTATCCCACCGGAAATATAGAAGCTGATTTCAACGAGTTGTTGAAATTCTGGGGACCTTGCCGGGGCTTTCATCAGCAGGCTGATCTGTTTCACTTGAAGCCGGTGGGGTAGCAGTTATGTGTTGAATTGATTGGTTATTTTTTATTTATTGTTTTATAGGTAAATACGTTTAGGCCGCACGATTCATCCGTCTGAATCGCCGATTCTCTTTGGCTTATTTTTTACCATTCTGGTAATAAGATTGTGAAAAACGGTGTCCATATTATATCTCCTATTATATCTAAAATGGTATTCGTAGAAATATCCTTGTAACCTCTCCTTGCTGCAAAGATGATGTTTGCCTCTTAGCCATCCTTTTAAATTCATAATGTGAATATGCAGATCAGGGAAATTCTCGCCTTCTTTCGACGGCACCTGCTTTAGATTTGCATATGCTTCTTTCAATGGCAGATACCCCCTCCATTCATCTGTAATCACTTCTGCATCAAGATCTATATAATTAGTAAAAAAGGTTCTAAATTCATCGGCAGATGCCTGCTCTATTAATTGGGCATAAGCTCTACCGACACCTCCCTTTACCTTTTCTAACGCTGCCACTACTAAGCGCTTATTCCCCTTGCTCCGTCCACTGTTTTGCTCTTCCGGCCCACCTAACGGTAACTCGTCAACATGTACTTCCCAAGATAACTTATACCGCTTGCTGCTCTGCATCGCTTGTTGTATTTTCCTTTTAAATTCCCAGCAGGTCGGTTGCCGCAATTCAAACTCATGGCTTAATTCTAAACTTGACATCCCCTTTTTCTTTGTACTGATTTTAAATGCAATATGAAATGCAACCAGCAAAGAAAATTTACACTTATCGAACATGGTGACCGCTGTTGGGCTTTCATCGTACCTGCACTTTATACAACGCCTCGAAAATGGCTTTTTCCCAATACAATATTTAGTGTACCAGCATTTTTTACAGGTATATATCTCGGATGTCCATTTTATTGCTGCCAAGTATTGATAACAATTGGAATCGCCTTTAAATTCCTGGTTAAATTTTAAGGAATTCATTCCCACAAATTTAAGCTTTTTATCCATTCGGTTAAAGTAGCCATTTCCAGCCAACTGTGCGATCTAAACGTATATACCATTTATTTTATTTGTTGTTTAGTAGCAAGGCAATAATAATGATTTGATTCATATTTGGTACGAACCTGGGAATGGCCCCATTAGTCTTGTATGGCGCAATTACAAGAAGCCCCGTTACGTGTCTTACGAAACGGAAGTTTTTTTTGAATTATTTTGTGAGATAGGGTTTCAGTTTCGTGAGGATTTACCCTATCGGGAGGCAGGCCTACCTATCGGGAGGCAGGCACGAACTTGGGTGTGGGTGTGGGGTGAGTTTGGGGGCAGGTCGGAGAGGACCTACCTATCGGTAGGCAGGCACCAACCTGTAGGTTTGTGTGTGTGAAATGGGTTTGGGTTGCAGGTCGGTGAGGTCACCAACCTGTAGGTTTGCGTGTGTGATATGGGTTTGGGGGCAGTTTCGTGAAGACCTACCCTTTCGGGAGGCAGGCACGAACCTGGGCGCGGGTGTGGGGTGAGTTGTAGGTTTGCATGTGTGATATGGGTTTGGGTTGCAGTTTCGTGAAGACACGAACCTGGGCGTGGGTGTGGGATGGGTTTGGGGGCAGGTCGGTGAGGACACCAACCTGTAGGTTTGCGTGTGTGAGATGGGTTTGGGTTGCAGGTTCGTGAAGGCACGAACCTGGGCGTGGGTGTGGGATGGGTTTGGGGGCAGGTCGGTGATACACCAACCTGTAGTGTGGGCGTATAGTTTGGGTTTGTGTTCAGGTCGGTGATACACCAACCTGCAGTGAGGGTGTGTAGTTTGGGTTTGGGTATAGGTCGGTGAAGACACCAACCTGTAGTGAGGGTGTGTAGTTTGGGTTTGGGTTCAGGGTTTTCCTAATGGCTCGTGCCTGCCTGCCGATAGGTAGGCCTGCCTGCCGGAAGGTAGGTCCTTACCGACCATTAAAAAAACCCTACCCGCAGACTAAAACGAAAGAAAATTGATCCTGGATTTTTATTAAATAAGACCTAGGTTTAGGGGCAGGTCGGTGAAGATTTGCGCTATCGGCAGGTTTACCTACCGATAGGCATGGCAGACACCAACCGGTAGGTGAGGGTTAGGGTTGAGTTTGGTGTAGGGTTGAGGAGACCTGCCAGCCAATGTTATTGTTATACAAGCTCCAACCTGACGGGGGAGGAAAATCTATTCCATTTCAGTCTTCCTTTTGTACTTTTACAACATGCTTTATTTGGTAGCCGATAAACTAAAAGATTTTGATCCCTTAGCAGAAGGTTTTCCCTTCAGCAGGGAGCTTTTTTGGGATTATCCACAATTGAATATTGATCTCAAAAAAAATGCAATATTTGTGGTAGAGCGGGTGGTTACAAGAGGGCGGCTGGAAGACTTCTATAAAATCCTTAAAATTTACACAAGGGAAAAGATAATTGAGTGCTTGAAGCAAAGCAAAGAATTAGACCCGAAAACCAGGCATTTTGTAAGTCATTATTTTGGAATCCCCATACAGGAATTACATGTTTCATCTTTCTACGGTAGAGAGTAATACCCTCCATTTACTCGACGATATTTTTACTCTACCTGAGATCAGGGAGCAATTTGCTCTTGCTGGAGGTACCTCTCTTGCGTTACAAATTGGACATAGGATGTCGGTTGATTTGGATGTATTTTCCAAAAATACTTTTTCTACTGAAAATTTAAGTACTGAACTAAATGCTAATTTCCATCCTGAATATGAGTTGCTGGGATTAAAAAAATCCATGCTATTTACCAACATAAAAAGGGTAAAGTGTGATTTTATTGTTGAACCTGCCAAAGTCATCCGACCTTTTATTTTGATGGGGGACATTAGGTTCTACAGTGTTGAAGATATTTGTGCTATGAAAATGCATACTATTTGCGGCAGGGGAAAAAGGAAGGATTTTTTCGATATCTATTCTTTACTGCAGCTTTTTACCTGGCAAGAAATGCTTGGGTGGTTTGAGGAAAAGTATGGTAGCACGCAATTTTATTATTTATGGAGAAGTATAAAATATTTTGCAGATGCCGAAAATGATCCTGATATTATTGGGTTTTATCCATTTAAAGCTAGCTGGGAAGACATTAAAGCCGAAATATTGCAAAAATGTTGATTTGTGTTAAAAGGATTTCATAAGTGAAACCTCCTATTACAAATACCAAATTACCTTCCCTAATAAATAAGATGGAACCAACCTGAACGAGCTGAACCCTTTGTTGTTTGGGGTATTGTATTGAAAACGTAGCTGATTGGCGAAAAACATATTATGCCATTGTATTTGAAGGGAAATACTTTTTGATAATTTCCTTTCGGCAAAAAACTGGCCTGCCCGGGATTGAGTATTTTCGTAATACAGTGACTTAATTTCAATGCCGGTATGCGTCTTTGAATTAGGCTGATAAATAGATTTAAACAAGAATACAGCCTGTTGAATATCAGACCGGAGATTTGCTCCATCACTTTTTTGATTGATGATGAATGTAGATCTTGTGCCACCAATTTTGAAATTGAGTTTTCCGGTAAAAGAACTGATCCATTTTACTTCGGTTTGATAAACTTTTATCCTGTTGGTTACCGGCACAAGGTTTACCAACAGGTCGCTGCTGCTGAGGTTAAGACTTGCCTGCAAATGGATGGTGCCTGTTAAAAAGATATATAAACCTGCGAAATTCAAGGTTAAAACTATTTTGCCTGAATA
>JBBQXO010000108.1:0-15053 GCA_038209595.1 Chitinophagales bacterium | reverse complement strand
TTTAAAACTCCAGGTAATCACAAACTCACTCACTACTTCCCCTGCTTTGGTGCGGCCAATGGATTTCATCGCTACGGTTTGTCCTTCGCCAGTAGCGATCGCTTTATCAATGGCGGCTGCTACAGCCATACCCTCTTCGCAGGTAAAATAGATTCGTTCGGTCGCTTTTTTAAAATACTGCCCCTGTAACCCGATTACAAGCATACTCACTTTGGGGTTACGTCCATCGGTATGGCCCAACCCAAGTACGCCGGAACTCATTTCGGCAGCCATGGCCTGACAGGCGAAATAAATACTCTTAAAGGGATTCTGACTTAGCCATTTAAAAGGAACACTGACCACCGCTTTTTGGGCATCTATTTGTCGCAAACGCACCCCGCAAAAAAAAGCGCTCGGCAGTTTCCAAAACATAAAAAGTCCGAACTTAAAGCTGTCGGAGGCAGTTGCCTGAAAATCCTGGAAAGCCATACTTTTCTTATTTTAATTGTAAAAAACTACCCTACCCTTTCTTTTCCCACAGTTTGCGCACATTGTAAGTTTTGCGCCCGGTACCTTCAAAATAATTGCGGATACTTATTTCGGCTACAATACCCACAGTTAGCAATTGGACTCCGCCTAGCAAAAAGATCATCCCCACTATCAACAGCGGACGGCCACCGATATCTTCTCCCATCAGCTTCAGGATGAGCAGGTAAAGGTTGATGGCTCCCCCAATAAACATGAGCAGGAACCCTACCCCACCAAAAAGGTGCATGGGTTTTTGTATGTATTTTCTAAAGAAAACCATGGTAAGCAGATCGCTCATCACCCGGGTGGTACGGCCAATTCCATATTTGCTGCTGCCAAACCTGCGGGCATGGTGCTTTACATCCACCTGCGTAATACGGGCGCCCTGCATAGCTGCAAGGACGGGTATAAAACGGTGCAGTTCCCCGTACAAACCAAGTTCCTGTGCTATTTCAGCACGAAAAACTTTCAGCGTACAACCGTAATCTTTTATATACACCCCGGTCCAGCGCCGGATAAGTGCATTGGCTATTTTGCTGGGAATCTTGCGTAAAAAAACACCGTCTTGCCTGTTGGCACGGTTACCCGCTACCACATCCCAATCTTCGGCTATCAACTTCTCCAGCATCATGGGAATATCGGAAGGATCATTTTGCAGATCGCCATCGAGCATGGTAATAAATTCGCCGGTACAATGGTCAATGCCCGCGGTCATGGCGGTACTTTGCCCATAGTTTTTGCGCAGTTCCACGAGTTTTATCCGGTCTGTCAGTCTCGTTTTAATGCGTTCACGGGTGGCATCGGCACTGCCATCATCCACAAAAATCAATTCGTAATCGTATTGCGCCACGGCAGCATGAACCGCATCTATCATGAGGAGTACATTGTCCTCCTCGTTCATTACGGGTACCACCACACTCAGATACCTTTGATACCTTGTTTCCATGCCGCAAAAGTATAGGTAAAAAAGGGGTTATATCGGCTAAATGTAGAGGGGTTGGTACTTGAGGGGGCTCCAAGTCCTTTGCCGGAGGTTTTGCTTTCGTCGCCTAAGTGGTACAAGCTGTTGACGTTACGGGTTTGGTACACTAAGTATTTCGATTGGTTACCAACGATCATGTTAGGGTGCTCCTTTTTTTCTAATAGTAGGTGGGGACTCCCACCATTGGAAAAAAAGGTTAGGGGCGCAAAGTCCCTTACAGGAGACGTCGCTTGGAAGAGCAAATTCAAGCTCCGTTAGGAGCGACATATCGGTAACCGCCGGTAAAGCCGGCGGATTAGAAGATCCAATATGGTATTAGAATCCCGTAGGGATGGCATATCTGTATATCTCGGGGCGCAACGTCCCTTGCAGGAGATGTCGCTTGGAAAAGATTGGTCGATACGCTACGGCCATCTCCATGTGTCGGGATGTTTCACCGTAACGTCTCACTGCCGAAGGCGGTTGATGTTGCGGGTTTGATGGCGCATGATTTCAGGCGGACTATCTTGGGGCGCAACGCCCCTTACAGGAGACGGCGCTTGGAAAAGATTGGGCGATACGCTACGGCCATCTCCATGTGTCGAGATGTTTCACCGTAACGTCTCACTGCCGAAGGCGGTTGACGTTGCGGGTTTGATGGCGCATGATTTCAGGGAGGACCATCTCGGGGCGCAACGTCCCTTGCAGGAGACGTCGCTTGGAAAAGATTGGTCGATACGCTACGGCCTTCTCCATGTATCGGGATGTTTCCTCGTAACGTCTCAATGCCAAAGGGGGTTGATGGCGCATGATTTCAGGGAGGACTATTTAGGTGCGCAACGTCCCCTGCAGGAGACGTCGCTTGGAAAAGATTGGTCGATACGCTACGCCTTGAATAGATGCATGGGGTGTTTCCCTCACAAAAGAAATATACATTATTACAAGACCCCGTACCAAATAATTTAACTGTAAAATTCAATCTCCTTTAGGAGCGACATATCAGTAACTGCCGGTAAAGCCGACGGATCAAAAGATGAAATATGGTATCAGAATCCCGTAGGGATAGCATATCTGTATATCTCGGGGCGCAACGTCCCTTGCAGGAGACGTCGCTTGAAAGCAAATTCAAGCTCCATTGGGAGCGACATATCGGTAACTGTCGGTAAAGCCGGCGGATCAGAAGCGATAATCTGGTATCAGAATCCCGTAGGGATGGCATATTTGGAAAGGGAGTATCCCCGGCTATCTCGGGGCGCAACGTCCCTTACAGTAGACGTCGCTTGGAAGAGATTGCGGCATCCATTACGCTTCGCTTGAATTTCGCATCTATTTTCAATTAATCTTCAATTTTTATCAGGCCAAATGGTAGTAATAGTACTACCTTTATACGTGAAACAATATTATTCACGAAAAGAAAACATTTAGGGAGGAAATGAACAATGGACAAAAAACTAAAAACTAATGAAGAGTTCAGAATTTCACAGAATCGTTAAGAAGAATGGCTGGAACCTTATTAAGGTAGAGGGTAGTCATTACATTTATGGGAAAAATGGGAAAGTATATCCCGTTCCATTTCACGGAGCTAAAGAGCTTGGAAAGGGTTTGGAAAAGAAAATCAGGAAGGAAATGGATCTTAAATAATTTCTTTCAATGTAAAACCAGAGGTATAAAATTGCCTTATTGCTTGTTAACAGATGGGGATTAAGTTCTACATATGCTAAAGCGATATAAAAAGTAAAAGTTAAAACGCAAAATGAATACAAAACGTACAACAAGTCAAACAAAACAGACAAAGGCTAAAAGCAAACAAATTAAAATTATCATCGAGCGAAGCGATGACTCCTATACCTCCTATGCAGAGAATGTTGTAGGGATTTATGGACATGGAGATACAGTCGAGGAAGCTAAGCAGTCGGCATTAACTGGAATTAACTTATTAAAAAAGTATAACGAAGATGTAAATATCCCTTCTATTTTAAAGGCAGATTATGAAATAATTTTCAAGTTTGATGCCGAAAGCTTTTTGAACTTCTATAAAAAGATTTTTACAAATGCAGCATTAGAGCGTATGACAGGCATAAATCAAAAGCAATTTCAACATTATGCTTCCGGTTTAAAAAAACCTCGCTTAGCACAGATAAAAAAAATTGAAAGTGCTATGCACAATTTAGGAAAGGAACTTTTGGCAGTAGAGTTATAAAGTTTCTTGACATCGCTTATCATATGAACGTAGACTTACTATAATTTGACCCGTTCCCTAAATCCAAACAAGCTATATTATTAGGGTCTTCAACATTTAAAAAATGCCAAAACTGCCACCAACAAAAGCATTTACGAAACCAGGATTGGACATTGTAACATGATCTTTGGTTTTTCAATTTAGCATTGTAGGTATTGGGGCTTGACCAGCACCTAATCCCTTGCTTCGTAAATGCTCAGCGTTACAAGACTACCTACCGAATAATTTAACTGAAAAATTCAAGCTCCGTTAGGAGCGACATATCGGTAACCGCCGGTAAAGCCGGCGGATCAGTAGATGTAATCTGATATCAGAATCCCGTAGGGATCGCATATCTGTATATCTCGGGGCGCAACGTCCCTTACAGGAGATGTAATTTGAAAAAGATTGGGCGATACTCTACGGCCATCTCCATGTGTCGAGATGTTTCACCGTAACGTCTCACTGCCGAAGGCGGTTTACGTGGCGGGTTTGATGGCGCATGATTTCAGGGAGGACCATCTCGGGGCGCAACGTCCCTTGCAGGAGACGTCGCTTGGAAAAGAGTGGTCGATACGCTACGCTTTGAATAGATGCATGGGGTGTTTCCCTCACAAAAGAAATATCGATTGTTACAAGACTACGTACCATATAATTTAACTGAAAAATTCTAGCTCCGTTAGGAGCGACATATCGGTAACCGCCGGTAAAGCCGGCGGATTAGAAGTTGTAATACAGTATCAGAATCCCGTAGGGATGGCATATCTGTATATCTCAGTGCGCAAAGTCCCTTGCAGGATACGTCTCTTGAAAAGATTGGGCGATACTCTACGGCCATCTCCATGTGTCGGGATGTTTCACCGTAACGTCTCACTGCCGAAGGCGGTTGACGTTGCGGGTTTGATGGCGCATGATTTCAGGCGGACTATCTCAGTGCGCAACGTACCTTGCAGGAGACGTCGCTTGAAAGAGATTAGGCGATACGCTACGGCCTTCTCCATGTATCGGGATGTTTCCCCGTAACGTCTCACTGCCGAAGGCGTGTTGACGTTGCGGGTTTGATGGCGCATGATTTCAGGGTGGACTATCTCGGGGCGCAACGCCCCTTGCAGGAGATGTTGCTTGAAAGCAAATTCAATCTCCATTAGGAGCGACATATCGGTAACCTCAGGTAAAGCCGGCGGATCAGAAGTTGTAATACGGTATTAGAATCCCGTAGGGATGGCATATTCGGGGCGCAACGTCCCTTACAGGAGACGTTTGCTTGAAAGCAAATTCAAGCTCCGTTAGGAGCGACACATCGGTAACCGCCGGTAAAGCCGGCGGATCAGTAAATGTAATATGGTATTAGAATCCCGTAGGGATGGCATATCTGTATATCTCGGAGCGCAACGTCCCTTGCAGGAGATGTCGCTTGGAAAAGATTGGTCGATACGCTACGGCCATCTCCATGTATCGGGATGTTTCACCGTAACGTCTCACTGCCGAAGGCGGTTGACGTTGCAGGTTTGATGGCGCATGATTTCAGGGAGGACCATCTCGGGGCGCAACGTCCCTTACAGGAGACGTCGCTTGAAAGAGAATGGGTAATACGTAACGGCCTTCTCAATGTTTCGGGATGTTTCCCCGTAACGTCTCACTGCCAAAGGCGGTTGACGTGGCGGGTTTGATGGCGCATGATTTCAGGCGGACTATCTTGGGGCGCAACGTCCCTTGCAGGAGACGTCTCTTGGAAAAGATTGGGCGATACTCTACGGCCATCTCCATGTGTCGGGATGTTTCACCGTAACGTCTACTGCCAAAGACGGTTGACGTGGCGGGTTTGATGGCGCATGATTTCAGGGAGGACCATCTCGGGGCGCAACGTCCCTTGCAGGAGACGTCGCTTGGAAAAGATTGGTCGATACGCTACGCTTTGAATAGATGCATGGGGTGTTTCCCTCACAAAAGAAATATACATTATTACAAGACCCCGTACCAAATAATTTAACTGTAAAATTCAATCTCCATTAGGAGCGACATAACGGTAACCGCCGGTAAAGCCGGCGGATCAGATGACGTAATATAGTATCAGAATCCCGTAGGGATGGCATATCTGTATATCTCGGGGCGCAACGTCCCTTGCAGGAGACGTTGCTTGAAAGCAAATTCAAGCTCCGTTAGGAGCGACATATCGGTAACCGCAGGTAAAGCCGGCGGATCAGTAGATGTAATCTGATATCAGAATCCCGTAGGGATCGCATATCTGTATATCTTGGGGCGCAACGTCCCTTACAGGAGACGTCGCTTGGAAAAGATTGGTCGATACGCTACGGCCATCTCCATGTGTCGGGATGTTTCACCGTAACGTCTCACTGCCGAAGGCGGTTGACGTTTCGGGTTTGATGGCGCATGATTTCAGGCGGACTATCTTGGGGCGCAACGTCCCTTGCAGGAGACGTCGCTTGGAAAAGATTAGGGAAAGAACCGGTTACGACATATAAATACCCCTAAATATAGCTAATGGATATGTTTGTAATAATAGGCAATTGCCTCCCCAAGCGATTGTACATGTAGTTTTTCATAAATGCGCTTGCAATGAGAATTGACGGTATGAAAACTGATGTCGAGCTCTGCCGCTGCCATTTTATAGCTTTTTCCTTCTGCCAGCTTTTGCAAAACAACATGTTCCCGTTCGGTTAAAGGATTATTCCGCTGTGGCTTAAAATAATCAAGTACCCGCCTTGCAATACCCGGATTCATAGCCGCACCGCCATTGGATATTTCAGCAATGGCATCCAGTATTTTTTGTGGAGGATCCTTTTTTAAAATATAGCCCGAAGCCCCATTACGCAGGGATTCAAATACCTTTTCATTATCGTCAAAAACCGTTTGCATCAACACCATAATATGCGGAAAATTGGTCTTTATTTTTTTCAATCCATGAATGCCATCCGCTTTGGGCATATTGATATCCATCAGTACTACCTCCGGGCGGCTTTCCTTCATATCGGCCTCCACGTCGGTACAATTTTCTGCAACACCCACGCATAGCGTTTGCTCGCTCATGTTCAGCAAGGCGGCAAGGCTTTCCCTTCTTGCTGCATGGTCATCGTAAACAAATACACGTATTGGCATACCACTAAATTAGCCTCTTATTCGATTGCCTGTCACCCTAATTTTAGGGAGCAGAGCATTTTTCTAATAATTACCCTGCAAAGAAAACCCCTTTGGTCAATGTTTAAGGCCCGCGATGGCAACCAATAACTTGTTTTTAAAAAAATCAAAGGGCAGCAACCTTCACCAATTCCTATAATTGCAAAAGCCTGAGGAAAGAAATAGAGGAATGCTAATCATGACCCTGCCTTGTTTTTATAGCTAAAGAGATACATCGTTGAAACGCTCTTACACGGGATGGTTCAAAAACTATACATTTGATTGAACTTCAATGGGGTAGTAAAAGCATTTCGCAAAAAACCAGCATTATACATGCAAAACAGAAAGAAAATATTCCTGTTGCTGCTGACACTTCCTTTGTCCATATTTTTATGGAGTCAGAGCGACAGCAAAAACAGGGCTAAACAGGAAGAAGAAAAATTACTTCAAAAATGGTTTAGCCTTGTAGAAGACTTTATGGATTCGGAAGAATACGATAGTGCTCAATATTTTCTTACCCAAATAAATAAAACGCTCGGATCCCCAAAAGAGGATTACTACGGATACCTTTTGAGTTCCCGACAGGCCGAGGTTTACTATTACAATAATCTCCCCCAAATTGGTTTACGGGAAAGTATCCGGGCACTTTCCAGGGCAAAGGGACTAAACGATTCCATGCTGATAGCGGATAGCTACAATTTTAACGGGCTCTTTTATATGAATATGGATAGCCTGCCAAAAGCCATAACCCATTTTAGATTGGCCCTAAACTATATCCGGCAACCTCCCTACGATAGTTTCTACAGTAATTTCAGCTACCCCTACCATATCAATGGAAATATGGCAGAAGCTTATCAGAAAATGAAAGCTTATGACAGTGCCATACACTATGCCAATAAATCGCTGAAAGAGGCAAAGCAGGTAAACAGACCAAGAGGAGAAGCCATTGCGCTGCAAATCATTGGCGATTGCTACAAGTCACAAAACCAATATGGCGAAGCGGTAAACCGCCTGCTCAAAGCAAAAAATATTTCGATTGCCTCCGGCGACTATGATGTAAGCCTTTTGTGCTATAGTGCTTTAGGCAATTGCTATGCCGAATTGCAGATGACCGATTCGGTGCGTTATTATTTGCAGGAAGGCACCGCCTTAATTGCTTCCTATCCCAATATAAACCGGTTTTTCAGTACGCAGTTTCTTACAGCCGCATTTCGCAGTTTCGAAAAAATAAAGGAGGAAAAGCTATCCATTACCATGCTAAAACAGTTGGTACAATTACAGAAACAATCACTTGGTAGCCACAACCGGCAATTGCAGAATATTTTTACGGCAAGCATCAATAATGAAAAGCGATTACTCGACCTTGAGGTAGCCGATGCTCTGCAAAAACAACGACTTGCCAATAGCAGGTTTCTGATAACCCTCATCAGCATGGCACTCATGCTCATTTTGTTTTGGCTTTACACAATTCGCTTACGCAGTAAACAGGCTCTGTCAAATATCCGGGACAAAATAAGCCGCGACCTGCATGATGATATTGGTGCATCTCTGAGTAGTTTGAATATTTATGCCAGTATTGCCCAATCGCAAATAGAGCAGAACCTGCCAAAAACAAAAGAAATGCTGGGGAAAATAAGCGAGCAAACCGTGAATCTACTCGAAAATATGGATGATATTATCTGGAGTATGTCCACCCATAGTGCGCAGCATGGAAGCCTCGATACCCGTATAAAAAACTACGGTGCCGACATGCTTGGCTATAGGGATATTGGTATAGATTACGATTTCGATCCAAACATTGCCGATGCCATGCAGAATACACTGGCAAGAAAAAATATTTGGCTTATTTGCAAAGAAGCCATCAATAACCTGGCAAAATACAGTGAGGCAAAACAGGTTAAAATCAGTGCTAAACTGCTGTCTGGATTTTTAGAAATAAAAATTGGGGATGATGGTAAAGGTTTTGACAAGGGCTCCCCTTATCACGGAAATGGCCTGAAAAATATGCGAACCCGTTGCGAAGAGATTGGAGGGGAATACAACATACTTTCCTCACCGGGAAAAGGAACTGTAGTGAAATTGCGTATTCCGAAGGAACATTTGTAAAAAACGATTTTTCCAAAAAATATTTTTCCTTTTTGATTTTTGTATTTGATTTTGTTATTAATTTCGTTTTAATTCTTAACAAAATTACAACATATTATGAAAATCAATTCCTTGCTTGCCATGCTTGTACTTTGTACGAGCCTTTTTGCCCAAAATGAAACAGAAACCACAAATGAAGAGGCTCTTTTTGCCCAAATGATCCAAAGGGCAGATTCCATTGAGAAATCTCTCATTTACCAGACAGGCCTCATAAAACTAGGAGACTTTGCTCAGCTGAAAGTCCCGGAAGGTTTTAAGTACCTCGATGCCCGCCAAAGCCGTTTGGTACTCGAAGACCTTTGGGGCAATCCCGAAGATGCCACTATTCTTGGCATGCTTTTCCCCGATTATGGCGGCCCGCTAAAAGACAGTAGCTATGCCTTTGCCATTACGTTTGATGACATGGGTTATGTAAAAGATGACGATGCCGCCGAGACAGATTATGACGAACTGCTGAAAGAAATGCAGGGCGACGAAAATGAAACGAATAAAGCAAGACAGGAAATGGGATATGGCTCCATCCACATGGTAGGTTGGGCATCAAAACCATTTTATGACAACAAACAAAAGGTTTTGCATTGGGCAAAAGAATTACACTTTGGCGAAAGCGATGGCAATACCTTGAACTATGATGTGCGGGTACTCGGTCGCAAAGGGGTGCTATCGCTAAATGCCATTGCCGATATGAATAACCTGAACCTTGTAAAAAAAGATGTTCCTGCCGTATTACAAATGGCAGCTTTTACGGATGGCAATCGCTACGAAGATTATAATGACAATACCGATAAGATAGCTGCCTATACCGTTGGTGGTTTGGTAGCTGGTAAACTTCTGGCCAAGGCAGGTTTTTTCGCTATCATACTCAAGTCATGGAAACTTATTCTGCTTGCTTTAGTAGGGGTAGGTGCCGGAATTAAAAAGTTTTTCTTTGGCAAAAAAGAAACCCCCACCGAAGAAATGGCTGCTAACGAAGCAGATGAAGAAATTGGAAAGGTGAATCAGGAGCGTTGATCAAATACAAATAAGCATTAAAAAACAGGAGCCACTTTAAAAAAGTAGCTCCTGTTTTTTATAAGTCCCTTATAATATTTGGAAAAGCGTTTGTATCCATATCTACTATAACCGCAACCCGGCAAGTTCAAGGCTTTTCTTTTTTACCTTGCTTAATTCGTTGCTCTCCACAATGGCATCGGGTAGCAATACGAGTGAATTGCCATCAGTTTTCCACCAATCGCTTTCTTTTAAATGTGATATGTGAATGAGTCCTGCAAGATACTTCCGGTCTTCCCTTGCATGCCATTCCTCAATACGCTCAAACCGGTCTCTTGGCACTTCCTGTTCGTGCTGAAAACTCAGGTAAACCCGCAGGTAATAATCTTCACTCAGCTCGCCGGGAGTATGATGGTATCGTTTTTTGTACTCATACCGATAATCGTAGCGGAGTGCCGAAATATCACTCAAAACCGCTGAAGCCGTAGGAAAGCTACCCGCCCCCTTGCCATAAAAAAACTGCTTGTCAGCAAAACCACTTTCTATCACCACCCCATTATACTCGTTACGTACAAAAGCAAGATGGTTATCCGGCTTTACAAATTGCGGCAATACAAATGCGGCTACTTTGCCGGAATCTAGTTTTTTGGCCTGCGCTACCAATCGGATGGTCCAGCTTTTTTCGGTACCTACCTGTGCATCAAAAGCCTGTATATTTTGAATGCCATTGAATAGTATGTTTTCTGCGGGGGTTACAATGCCATAGGCATGGGTGAGCAAGAAGGTCCATTTATTTACTGCGTCAAACCCTTCTATGTCAAGGACAGGATTGCTTTCGGCAAAACCCAGTTGCTGTGCCTGCAGCAAAGCATCGCGGTAATCTAGCTTATCCTCAAACATCTTGGTTAAAATGTAATTGGTGCTGCCATTTACGATCGCCTGAATGCTGTGGAGCAAATCATTATCGTAATATTCTTCCAGGTTTCTGATGACCGGAATAGAAGCACATGCAGCCGCTTCGTATAGAAAAGAACCACCCGTAGTATGTTGTAATTCGAGCAGCTCGGGCAGGTTTTCAGCAATCATTTTTTTGCTGGCACTCACTACCTGTTTGCCGTTGACGAGCGCCGTTTTTACAATTTCAAAAGCAGCTACGGAATCGTCAATTACCTCTACAATCACATTAATCTCCGGATCAAAAAGCAGTTCGTCCTTATCTGTAGTAAAAAGATGATGCGGTGCCTGCCGGAGTTTACCCGGATTTTTTACGCATACCTTCCGGATGGTAGCTTTCAACGAAGGCGTCTGTTGCAATACTTTGTAGAGTCCTTCGCCTACTACGCCAAAGCCAAAAAGACCGATAGTGAGTATTTTATGATGCGATGGTGCATCAGGCGTTGCTTGCGTTTGCATGTGATGTTATTTTTTGATCGATAGATCGGGTACATACCTGCGATAGAAACTGCAGGATAATTTTTTCAAGTTGTGTAAATTCCAGCAGAAAGCCGTCGTGACCAAAATGTGAATCAATCAACTCGAAACGGGATTGCGGAATATGATCAGCAATGAACTTTTGCTCTTCGGGAGGAAAAAGCACATCACCCTGCACTCCGATCACCAGCGCATTCGCCTGTATTTTAGCAAGAGCTTTCTTATTTCCTTCACGGCCCCGACCTACATGGTGGCTATCCATCGTTTTGCTGAGATTGTAATAGCTAAACGCGTTGAACCTGTTGGCTAGTTTTTCACCCTGATAACGTTGGTAGCTTGCCGCACCCCCTACCGATTCCCCGCTTTGGGGTACATGGTGCTGGCTCGAATTATTTGGCTGACTGATACCATAACCATCATAGCTCCGGTAACTAAGCAACGCCATGGCTCTAGCCGCTTTCATCCCCTGCAATCCCGCCTGTGGATAATTGGCTTTCCAGGTACCATCCGCCTCAATGGCCATCCGTTGGGTGGCATTAAAGGCAATGCCCCAGGGAGAGTGTTGTGCATTGGTAGCAATGGGGAGAATGTTTTCAAAAAGCTCCGGTTCTTCTATAGCCCATTCCAGCAATTGTTGCCCGCCAAGACTTCCCCCAATACCGAGCTTGATCTTTTTAATACCAAGATAATGTCGCAACGGTTGAAAACTCCGAATGATATCCCGTGTGGTAAACAAAGGAAACTGATGGTAGAAAGGCTGCCCGGTACAAACATCAATATCAAGCGGACCAAGACTGCCGTAGCAACTTCCCGGTACATTCACACACACAATAAAGTATTCTTCAGGGTCAAATAGTTTTCCAATACCTACCAACCCATCCCACCATTCATGGGGAACACTGTTGGCAGTTAAGGCATGAAAAATCCAGATGACATTATCGTGCCGGGCATTGATGCGGCCGTAAGTGGTATAGGTTAAATGATACCGGCCAAGCCTGAAACCCGATTCGAGCACAAAGCCCTTCCACTTCACCTTTTCGGCAGGTGAACAAAGATCGGCGGGTACCCTGAAAAGCTTGGTCGTATGATTCATAATACGTTTTAATAGAATGTAATAACAAAATCGAAAACAAGAAAAATCTTCTGATGAGAGATTCAAAATACCCCGCTACCAAAAGGGTAACGGGGTATAATTTGACGTTTCGTTTATCCTACCGCCAGTACAGGTGCTGCTACTGCCTGCAAAGCCTGTTCGATATCGGCTTTGATATCTTCAATATGTTCGATCCCTACACTTATGCGAACGAGATTGGGCTCTACCCCACTTGCTTTTTGCTCGGCATCACTCAACTGCCCATGTGTGGTAGAAGCCGGATGAATGGCCAGTGTTTTGGCATCCCCTACATTGGCGAGATGACTCACTAATTTCAGGCTGTCAATAAACTTAGAAGCGTTTTCTTTACCCCCTTTGATGGCTACCTGTAAAATACTTCCAAACCCATTGGTAAGGTATTTTTTAGCAAGGGTATGGTACGGATTGTCTTCAAGACCGGGATATAAAACATATTCTACCTGCGGATGTTCCTGTAACCATTTGGCTAGTTCCAATGAATTGTCTACATGTCGCTGCACCCGTAACGAAAGGGTTTCTACACCCTGTAAAAGCAGGAAGGAATTGAAAGGACTTAATGCCGGACCGAAATCACGGAGACCTTCAACCCTTGCCCGGATGGCAAACTGAATATTGGGTAAACCAAGCGGATTATCAACACCAAACACATTGCTGAAAACCAGTCCATGGTACCCTTCGGAAGGCTCGCTGAACTGTGGAAACTTGCCATTACCCCAATTGTAATTACCTCCATCTACTATTACCCCACCAATGGTGGTACCGTGTCCGCCAATCCATTTGGTAGCACTTTCTACTACGATATTTGCACCCCACTCAATAGGGCGGAAAAGATACCCACCGGCACCAAAAGTATTATCTACCACAAGCGGCAAATCATATTCCTTAGCCAGTGCCACAAATTTTTCAAAATCAGGGATATTCAGCCGTGGATTGCCCACCGTTTCCAGATAAAAAGCTTTGGTGTTTTTATCAATCAACGGAACAAAATTCTCCACGTTATCGCTATCCGCAAAACGCACTTCGATACCCAACCGCTTGAAGGCTACTTTGAATTGATTGTAGGTACCGCCATATAAAAAGTTAGTAGAAATGATGTTGTCACCTGCCTGTAAAAAATTGTTGAGTGCCAGGAACTGTGCCGACTGACCGCTTGCAGTAGCAACGGCTGCAACCCCACCTTCGAGTGCTGCAATGCGCTGCTCGAATACATCGGTAGTCGGGTTCATAATCCGGGTATAAATATTGCCAAATTCTTTTAGTCCAAAAAGGTTGGCGGCGTGCTCGCTATTGTTAAAACCATAAGAGGTGGTTTGATAAATAGGAACGGCGCGACTTTTGGTAGTTGGGTCAATTTGCTGACCGGCGTGTAATTGTAATGTTTCAAAACGATGCTGACTCATAATAGTAAAATTTATAATAATTAATATGTAGAAGGAAAAGATACAAAAAATAAAATGGCGGGTTCAATGGCAGACGCAGGACCGGGTCAACAACCCGCACAGCCCCCGGCTGCCATCCGCATTCGCAGGAAAGAAACAATGGTTGTATTTTCAGATTTCATAATCATCACTAATTTAGTGAACAAACATAAATGATAAAGGTTTTCCACACCAAACAATTTCGTTTTTCGGTAATTTTTAACGATGTTGTTGTCACCCGCTATCGTATCCGCCCGGAACATAGGGCGGATACGATAGCAAAGCAGGGTGTTTGCCAGTACTGATGGGCACTTATCAGAGAGAAAAAATGAACTTACCGAAAGGAGCTGTAATTGCACCATATCCTGCATTGTAAAAGCAGGGGCATAAAAAAAGCTCATCCGGTAAGTCAGATGAGCTTGATATAAAAAGTTAGAAGGATCAAACTAAATCTCTGACTTATCTAAACCTGCCGTAGCAAATTGGAATTGGCACCTTCAACAAAAGGATTAATTCTGTTGGGTTGCCAAGGCTTCAAAGGGCCATGTCCCTCCGCCTTTCTTGATAAGTATCCTATTAAAGAACTGTTGCAAAAGTATGGCGGCTTTTGCGAAAACACCAAATTTATTTTTGAAAACCTTCTAAATGACCGCCCCTACAGCCTTTCCTCCTTCACAATGCGGGCATCTTCCAAATGAACTATCCGGCTGGCATACCCTGCATTTTTTTCAGAATGGGTTACCTGCAAAATGGTTACGCCCTCCTGATTGAGTGTTTTAAACATTTCCATAATTTCTTCTCCCTGATGAGAATTCAGGTTACCGGTTGGTTCATCGGCAAGAATCAATTTGGGTTTGGAAATAAGTGCTCTTGCTATACCAACCAATTGTTGCTGCCCCCCACTTAACTGCGAAGGAAACAGATCCTTTTTGCCCACCATATTGAACCGGTCAAGCATATCAGCCACCAATGCTTTTCTTTCCGAAGATTTAATATCCTGATATATCAAAGGCGTTTCAATGTTTTCATATACGGTCAATTCATCTATCAAATGATAAGCCTGAAATACATATCCGATATTTTGCCTCGAAAGCTTGCTACGTTGCTTATCTTTCA
>JBBQXO010000107.1:0-15063 GCA_038209595.1 Chitinophagales bacterium | reverse complement strand
AGTAATAATTAAAAATACAATTGGCTATTAATTAAAATCAGGCCATTAAAAGATGTATTTGGTATGAATGAAACCGTACTGATTTCCTTCCTCAAATATAGAGTAATAAACTTTTAAAAAGCACATCCATTTGCCAACGAGTTATTGCACGCTATGATTTTTACCCTTTTCTTTTTAAAAAAAGGCGCTATTTACCATCAACCTTTTTGCTCTGCCCGTTAAGGTAACTACCATTTGCTTCTTAACCTTACTTAATTGGATAGGCCACGTCATTAAGGGCTTAGAAGTTATTCGCACCTACCTATTGGGTATCCACAAATTACTAACATAAGCTGTATACCGGCACTTGCCTCCTTAGTCGTCACCGTCAACCACTTTCAAAAAAGCGCTCCTTCTTGGAGCCGGCATAGTGGAATGTTCACCTCTTACTGTTTTCCAGATCACTTCACTAAAAATAAGGTCAGGAATCAGGTCTTCTCTTGAAAAATCGAAAGTGGCACTAAGCCTTGCCATGGCGGTATTCTTCGTATTTTTTTCATTTAAATCTACATTCGTTGGTAAAGATTGATAGGTTTTGAAATCGGGGGTTGAGGTAAAAGAACGAAACATAGGTGTAGCTGCAGCATCATATTGGCTCATTGGGGGTAAGCCCAAAATTAATTCCATGGTTCGCAACATAGAAGAGGTGGAATACATGGTATGGTCCACAAAATTTCTTTTTACAAAAGGGCTTGCAAGAAAGGCTGTGGTTCTGTGCGCATCTACATGGTCTGAGCCATTCTGTGCATCGTCTTCTACTATAAATACCGCGGATTCTTTCCAGATGGGGCTGTTGGACAAATGCTCTACAAACAACCCAACGGCGAGATCGTTATCTGCCACATGGGCAAATGGGGTAGGGCGCCCAATGCGTGCTCCTTCTGTGTGATCGTTACTAAACCGGATGGAATTAAATTGGGGAACGGCATTGATGGTCACCAAAGAATCAAATTCGCGGCGCCACTGATAAAAACGGGTGGTATCTTGTACCCTCAGGTTGTACCCATCATAATAAGGACAAGCATGCCCCTCTAAAACTGGAATAGTAGCTTTGGCAAAATAAGCAAACTCACCATATGTACGGTAGGTTACCCCGGCTCTTTTGCAATAATCCCATATAAAGCCTTTAGGCGGATTGGCAATATCTTTTCCGCCTTCGCCAGGATAACTGCCACCACGACCGCCATAGCTTGTTACCCAGTTTTTCTCGAGGTAATCGGTGGCACCTGCAGAAGTACTCCAGTTATGTCCGTCGGCACTTACCTCTCCGTCAGCATAAAAATTATCGAGCAGTACAAATTCCTTTGCCAGCTTATGTTGATTTGGGGTGATGTTTTCTCCGAATAATACCAGTGAGGGATCCCCATTGCCTTCTTTCATATCTCCCAAAACCTGATCGTAGGTTCTGTTTTCTTTTATTATGTAAAAAACATATTTGATAGGAGAAGTTTCGCCGGCCTGTCTTGGAATGGGATTGCCGGGTTCGCCTGCCGCCATCAGTTCTTTTTCTTTGTTATAGGGCGTGTTTGTGTAAACGGCCTTCGAGTAAGCAGCAAGTTCTTCCTCGTTGGGTTCTTCCAATATTGATAAGGTTCCCTGCATCAATCCGCCAATATATCCCTCTCTCTTTTTAACGGTGGTGTCGCCTACATGCCACTCCACCAACTGATCCCTGCGGGTTGGATTCGGTCCACCGGGATTTGGAAAGGAAGAAAATCCTTTTCCATTGGCTATGAAGATTTTTTTACCTACGGTTTTAATGTTGGTAGGGTACCAACCAACGGGTATAAATCCCTTGGAGTAACTTTTTCCGGGATCTTCCACCTCAAATACGGCCAGGCAATTGTTGTCTGCATTGGCTACATAAAGCATTTCTTCATCAGGCGACAAGGCGAGACCGTTAGGCGTAGAGCCAATTGGTGCATCGGGGTACAATGCGGTACTAAGTACTTCCACAACCTTTCTCTTTTTTACTTCTATAATGGAAACACTGTTATCATTGGCATTGGCTACATAAAGCATACTGCCCTTTTTATTAAGCAGCATTTCATTTGGGTTGTCTCCAACGGCTATGCTGTCGATAGCTATGTTTTTCTGGGTGTCAAAAATCAATATTTTATCCTTTCCCCAAACAGAGATGTACAATTCTTTTTTATCTGGTGATAGCATACATGCATAAGCTTCGGCACCCAAATCCATTTTTTGAAGGGTCTTTTTAGTAATCAGGTCAATCCTGTACAAGCTATTGTCCTCCTTGGTAACCACATAGAGGATATTTTTCTTGTCATCAATTTCAATACCTGCAGGGGAAATCTTTACTGGCCATGGTTTGCCGAGCATCATGCTGTCACTCAACACGAGCTTTCCTTTGGTAATGGCATATTTTAAAATCCTGTTTTCATTTCCCGCAGAGGCATAAAGAAATTGCTCATTATCACTAAATTTTAATCCGTACCAGGCTGTTTCTATCAGCTTGTTATCGAGTATCTGATTATTGGCTGTATTGATAAGTTGTAAACTTTGGATGCTCTGCCCGTTATTGGTAATAGCCAATAATTTTTTAGAGGAAGACAGGGCCATATTCAGCGGCAAATCCCCAAGAGGTAGCATGTCTCCGGCAGGGGATAGCTGCCAGCCATTCGGCAGGCGCACTCTTTTTTGATCCAGTTGTTCCTGAAGTTTCTCTTTTTTTTGTCCCATCGAAACGAGACTGCTTAAAATAAATATGGCCAGTAATCGAATGCTCATAAAAGTCTTTTTGAAAATGGAAGAATCACCGGATAGCAAGTTTTTTCACAGTAAATAAACCCCCGGTCAGGCGAATATAGCCATTACGGTAAAGTCTGTAAGAGGGGAAAGGAATGTTTACAAAAAGATATTCTTATGAAAAGCACCCTTTTTCTTTGAAATGGGTAACTCTTACCGTGGGAGCATTCAGCAAATTTTCAGGATTGGATTACCTGGATTTTTATAAAAAATGGTACTATTTTTCCTACCTGTTTTGATGGGTCTATTTATAAAAAAAGCCTTGCCATTAAAGGAAGGTAAAGGCACCACCTCATTTTATTTATGCAGGCGTACAAACAAACATAGGTTGTTTTATAAAAAACATTGGCTGTGCGCTTATTTAGCGCTGATTCTTTATTGTTCTATCCAGAAATCATCAACCCCATAAGCTACTTTTTCGGCAGGCAAAATCACTTTGTATTTTTTGGCATAGCGTGCCCATTCATATTTTAAGTCATGAAGTATTTCAGGTTGTTTCGCAGCAAGATTTTGGGTTTCGGAGGGGTCTTTTTCCAGATCGTATAATTCCCATGTACCGGTACCATAGGGTTTGTCCATGTACTCTGCTTTCCATTTGTCTTTCAGCACACCCCTACGGCCATAAAGTTCCCAGCAATGTACTTCGCCGGCCAGGTGTGGAGTGGATGCCGTATCCAAAAGCCAGGGAACAAGAGACTTCCCATCCATCTCAAAAATTCGATGATCTTTGTATTTAGGAGCCGGATGGGAAATGTTGGCCATTTCTAAAAAGGTAGGCGCAAGATCCATAACCGAAATATAGTCTGCATTGATGTTTGTTTCCTTTTTTTGAGCCTTGGGGTAGTGGATAATCATCGGGCACCTTACCCCACCTTCGGAGGCAAAGCCTTTGTACCATCTAAAGGGCCCCGTGGATACCTGTGCCCAGCTTGGCCCTGTAAAAATGTAGGAATTTTTCCGGCCCATATTTTCCAGGCTATTATCAAAATTTTTTGCCACCCATTCTTTCGTATCTTTTATCCCCCATATAGAGTTTCCTTCGGCTCCGTTATCTGCCATAAAAACAATAAGTGTATTTTCATACACCCCTGTTTTTTTCAAATGTTCTATCAGTTTGCCAATATTTTTATCCATTCTTTCCACCATAGCTGCATATACTTCCATGGTTCTCGCCGATATTTTCCGTTCTTCGGCACTCAATTTTTCCCAGGGTAAAACATTGGGTGTAAGTACCGGCACTTTTGCCGCTGCGGACAGGATACCCATTTTTTTTGCCTTATCAATTCTTTGCCTGGCTATTACTTCGTATCCTGAGTCGTAGCGACCCTTGTACAAATCGATGTTTTGGTCGGGTACCTGCAGTGGCCAGTGGGGTGCGGTAAAGGTCAACAGGCTAAAAAAAGGTTTTTCCAGTTTCACACTTTCACCAATATAGTCTGCCGCCTTTTGGGTATAAAAATCACTTGAATAGAAATCTTCCGGAAGCTGTTCCACTTCTTTCCCATCTTCACTGTACCGGGCTTTGTTAAAAAAAGAGAACAAGGGTTGGCGGTCGCCAAAATGACCTGCACCTGCCTGTATCAGGCAAAAGGACCGGTCAAAACCCCGTTGATCGGGCCACAAAGATTTTTCCATGGCAGGGTAGGCCTGATGCCATTTACCCGCAATCGAAGTATGGTATCCTGCTTGTTGAAACAACTCCGAAACGGGTACCACATCATAATTTAAATAGCCCTCATAGCCCTGTAATCCCTTTTGATTAGAAGCCCAGTCGCCCTCCATGGTTCCATAACCATTGCGGTGGTTATCTACCCCGGTTAAAAGCATGGCACGGGTGGGAGAGCAGGTAGGTGTTGTGTAAAAAGCAGTATTCCGGATCCCGGAAAGCGCCAGGGCGTCGAGGTTCGGCGTTCGGATTTCACTTCCATAACATCCCAGATCGGCGAAGCCAAGATCATCGGCTACAATTACCAGAATATTGGGTCTGTCTGCATTTGTAGCTGCTGAAGCTTCCTTTTTTTTAGTATTGCAAGACAACAATAAGCATAAGCCTATCAAACTAAAAATAAGGGATATTATTCTTGTATTTCCTGATTGTTGGTCTCTATTCATTGTGCGGTGTTCCTTAAATGTAAATCATTTTGATGACAGCACTTCGGGTTTATAAAATTGTTGTCGCTTACCCCCCAATTGATTTAAAAATCTCGGACATAAAAATTCCAAGGTAAGTACCCGAAGCATTACCAAGAGCACCCACTAAAATGCCTGGTAACACCAATTCGTTCCGGTTCAGGCTTTTAGCCAGCGCCATGGCCGTTGCAGTGCCGCCTACATTGGCCTGACTTGCAATGGAAATGATATCAATATCCTGCTTCAGGAGGGCTCCCAACCCATATACAATAATGCCATGCACGATAATAAGAATGGTGACGAAAGCGAGTAAGGTTAGCGCCAATTGCCCGTCTTTGATCAGCGCAGGAATATCGCAATAGGCTCCTACCACGGCTAAGAATAGATAAATGCTTAATATCCCCATGGTTTTATGGCCTTTCAATTGATTGATAAAAGGGATTTGTGCCAGCAAAAGCGCCAGGGTAGTCAGCCAGATGATATTGGGAATAACCGGAATGGTGGCAGCAAGCCATTTCGATAACTCCATAGCGCCTAACCCGAGGAAAAAAATGATGGCCAGATCCAAAGGGCGGATGGGTTCTGATTCCTCCGGTTTATGTCTTTTAATTTCCTCGTCTGTTGCTTTCTTAGCCCGCCTGCCGTACTTAGGGAATTTGTAATGGATAAATTTTGGAATAACCAAAGTAGCCACGACCCAAATGGTGCTGATCAGGTTGTCGGCCACAGTGGCAGCAGCAAAAAGACCGCCCTCTTTCGACACCTTGTAGTTAATGGCCACCGCATTAAAATTGATACTGCCTCCGGTATAGGTACCCGTGTACATCCCTCCGATGGCATAGTACAGATCTCCTATTTTTACAGGGCCATCCAAAATAAGCATGGCAACAAAAGCACCTGCCATGGTGGCGAATGATCCTATGGCAAACATCATCAGCATGGGTTTGCCTGCAAGTTTCAGGCTGCTCAGGTTGATGTTTAGAAGCATCCAGAAAATAGAAAGCGGAGCAACATATCCAAATATACCGTCGTAAACCGGAGTGGAAGGGGTAGAGGCCGGTATAATACCAAGGTTGGCCACCAACGCAGTGAACAAAATGACCATCAGTGCGGTTCCTGCATGTCTCAGGAATGTTTTTTTACATAACCAGTCCGTCACTGCAATCACTAAAAATAAAACACTCAGGATGGCAGCCGAATCTGTAATGGGCATATTTTTTCTCTCTTTTTCTGGAAAAGTAGTCAAAAAATTTACTTCGTAAAATGTTTTTATATTTATGTAGTTTTAATGGTGATGAAGGCTACCTGTACCAAATAAAAGTGATTCTGAATGTAAGAAGATATTTTGCAGGGAATTGCCTGTGCTTTCGAACGGATCCTATACTGATGTAACCTGATGGAATTAAATGCTAAATAAAACCTCAAATATTTAAAAAATATGATTATGCAAAAAGTTTGGTTGATTACCGGTTGTTCTACTGGGTTTGGCAGGTCGCTTGCCAATGAAGTACTGGCTTCCGGAGGAAAAGTAGCGGTTACCTCACGTAATCCAAAAGATGTGGAAGATATTGTAACTGCTTATCCCGAAACAGCTTTCGCTTTGAAACTCGATGTGCTGAATAAGGAGGAAATTAAAACAGCAGTAGAAGAAGCGGTTGCCCATTTCGGACAAATTGATGTACTGGTAAATAATGCGGGTATTGGCTATTTTGCTGCGGTAGAGGAAAGCGAAGAAGAGGAAGTACGCAGGATGTTTGATATCAACGTATTCGGATTGGCTGATGTAACCAATGCGGTATTGCCGTATATGCGTAAGCGTCGGGCAGGACATATCCTCAATATTGCTTCTATTGGAGGTTTGCGTTCTTTCCCTGGGGTAGGTTTTTACAATGCTACCAAGTATGCGGTGGATGGCTTAAGCGAAGCCCTTTCTAAGGAAGTAGCTCCTTTGGGCATAAAAGTTACCATCATTGCTCCAAGTGGTTTCCGTACGGATTGGGCAGGGCGTTCTGCTAAAGATACCGTGGTGGAAATAGACGATTATGCAGAAACGGCAAGAAAGAATATTGAAAGCATCCGGGGTGTAAGCGGTAATCAGGCAGGCGATCCGGTAAGGGCAGCCAAAGCCATGATACAGGTTACCGAAGTGGAGCATCCTCCTTTACGGTTGTTGTTGGGAGTCGCTGCATTAAAAGGAGCCCGGATGAAACTGGAAGAATTGAAGAAAGATTTTGATGCCTGGGCGGCGGTTTCTGAAGGAGCCGATTTTCCTAAAGACTAATGTTTCGGATAAGGGCGTCACTAAAAACCACTCAGACAAGGCCTTCAATTTTTTAACACTGAAATAGAGACGAAACGCATTAGGTTTCTATGGTAAATGAGGGCGTTATGAAATTGGTATAACGCCCTGTCAGGAGCTTTAGAGTATAAAAACGGGCAGCTTGAAATAAGCTGCCTGTTTTTATTTAAGCTATATCAAGCAATCTCCGGTGGTAATTGATTTGCCCTAAGTGATAAGACAAATGAGTAGCGAGATGTGCTAAGAAATATCCGGTGGTCACCGGTTCGCCAAATACTTCGATAGGGTAGGTGGTATTCAAAATGGAAGGGTCCATTTTTCCAAAGGTTTCTTCCACCATTTCAATAGTCTCCTCAATTCCTTCGAGTAAAGAGGCTTTTGCCACATTTTTTGCAGAAAATTCAAGTGCCCGGTCTCTAATATAATCGGTGCCGCCAAGCTGTTTGCCAATGAAATGATTCAGGTTACCGGAAATATGCAAACACAGATTTCCAGCAGTATTGGAAATATTCTTTTCAGTTATCCAAAGGTTTTCTTCTTTGGTATAAAGCATTATTTCGGTCTTCAGTTTGTTGAGGTCCCGGCAAAAGAGGGTGCTAAGTATATGGATCATGTTGCACTTTTTTATTCGGTTTCTTCAGTCCGAACGGAAGGTACATCAAGGTTTTGGCAGTAGAAAAGCGCATTTAAAAAGAGTCTGTTTGTTCCGTACCAGGTTCCCCGGAAATTGGGATTGTCTGCAAATAAAATTACCCTGCCATTGCCTTCTTTACTTACTATAATGGAAGCCGCATTTTTTATTTTTTTCAATGTAGTGGGGTGAACATATCCTCCAATGAGCGGGTTTTTGGTGTATTGGGCTACTGTTGCATAAGGATTTTCCGAAGGAAGCATCAACGTGGTTCCATTTTTGTAAACAGGTTGTAAACGATTACTAAAGCCAAATCCTATAGGGTGGGTGGTATCCAGATCTACCTGAAATATGGATCCTCCTAATGATTTAGCTCCTTCAATATTGGCTGCTTCATCAAAATCGCTTCTACGCAGTTCTTTCTTTTTGCTGCTATCTTCTACAGGAATCTTTTCCTTGGTAAATCCATTTTTCAAAGCCCATTCAGCCCCTGATTTTAAGGCGATCAGGGTATTACCAGCCTGTACCCAGTTTTTTATATTTTGAGTAATCGTTTTGTCCAGTAAACTATAGTTTCCCGATACCATTATGATAGTGTTGTATCGTTTGAGATCGGCCTGTCTCAGGTTCAGGATGTCCATTTTAGTGATGGGCATTTGTAATCTTTGGTCGAGCAAATGCCATATTTCACCAGCCTCGGTTGCCGATACACCCGTACCAATAATCATCAGGACTTTGGGCGGCGTAAGCGTTTGTACAAAGCGGCTTCCGAGGTCAATACCCGCAGTACTCAATCCCGTTTGTAAGGGAGTAATATCCATCATGGTTTGTTGCGCTACCTGTCTTATTACCTGATACAAAGAATCCGCGGTAAGAAATTGCTGTTGAACCGGAATGATCAGACTGCCTCTGCCAAAGGTTTTTTCCTTTTTGTCTTCCATCACCGTGAAGGGTCTAAAGGCAGTTTGTACAATCACCCCCGACTTTTGCAAATGATAAATGGCTTTAAAAATATGGTAATCCCGGTTGTCAAGCGCATAGGCATAAGCGCTTTTTTCAGGAATTTTTGCCTGCATCTGTGGCACGGAAGTAAGTTTTTTACCGAAGGATATTTCGGATTTTAATGCGGCAAAGGGTAGTCCGTAAGCCTGTATCAGACTCCAGGTAGAAGCATCATAAAAGGAACTATCAATATAAGTTATATCGTTTTCAAAAACAGAGCGCACCATGATATAATTGTCTTGTGCCGTTGGGACATAATAAGTTTTTCCACCTTCAAATGATTGCCCTGAGGCTGTCATTTGCTTATCATTTATATACACATCTATTTCATGCATCAGCAACATGCTGAGGAATGCTTCTGTCCGGGTTTTGTCATTCGGATCGCCAAATACATAGCCTTTTACTGGAGCCGCTGCCTGCTGCTCCTTCGCTGTTTTGTAAAAGCTGCGCCGCATGGTCAGCAGCATTTCTTTTTGATTAAGGGATGCCCTTAGGGTGGTGAGAGAAGCTGTAAACTGATTGCGAATGGTAAAGGCAAAAGTGATGGGAATAGTTTTGGTTTCTTGTATGTGTCCGCGGCTGCTTGCCTGCTCAAACAGAAACCCGGCTCCTCCATAAAAATTGATATAGCTGCTGCCATAACCGGGATAAAGTTTGTCGTAAGCTTCCTTGGTAAAATATAAGGAACCAAGTTTGTCTGTGGCTTTGGCAAAAGCCTCCGCATAGGCAGGATATATTTTTTTGTAAAGGTAATCGGGTACGATGGGATTGTTGCTTGCATCTTCACCCGGATCGAAGTAAAAGGTTGAGTTCGTTCCCATTTCATGGTGATCGGTCTGTACATAGGGTCTCCATTTATGGAAAAAAGCGATTCGGTTTCTTGTTTCGGGGAAAGTACCCAAAAACCAATCCCTGTTCAGGTCGAACCAATAATGATTGAAACGGCCACCCGGCCATATTTCGGTATGTTCCCGGTCAAGCGGATCGGCTACCGGTGGGGTGCCTTTATGCATATTTGCCCAATGCGTATGCCGGTCGCGCCCATCCGGATTAATCACCGGATCCATCAGGATGATCATATTTTCCAGCCAGTTTTTTGTTTCCGGATTTTCTGATGCGGTAAGATACCACGCTGTTAACAGGGCTGCCTCGCTGCTCGAAGGTTCATTACCGTGCACATTATAACCTAAATGAACCACCAAAGGCAAATTGCTGGTATTTCCTGTAATTTGTCCATCGAGGTGTTTTTTTCGAATCGTTTCCAATTGTTGGTGATTGGAGCTTGCCGTAAAAATGGCTATAATTTGGGACCTGTGCTCAAAAGTTTCTCCAATGATCTCATAAGAAACCCGGTTGCTGAGGATAGCTAATTTTTGAAGGTAAGAAACAATCTGATCTTGCCGGGTATGGTGGCTGCCAATCGGGTATCCTAAAAATTCTTCAGGGGTTGGAATTTCGGAATTGAATGGTCCGGCCTGTGGATAGAAATAGTCGGCTTGTGCCTGCACATGAAACATACTACCCAACAATAATCCGATAATAGTTAGTCTTAACCGCATGATTTTTTTTTCTTGATGTATAAATGCTTTTAAAATAAAGCCTTCTTAAAATCAATTATCTGGCTTTTTAAAACAGCGAAAAAATATAGTTTTTTTATTAAATGTTTGCAGCCTTTTCTATGTAAGAATTATGGTAGATTCCCATTTAAGGATTTCATCAAAAGAAACGTATAATATGACCAATTGATGATAAATCTCTATTGTATCATTTTATCTGCCTTTAAAACAGTTTTCAACAAAACATTGGTACCATTGGCCATATCCTCTTTGGTGGAAAACTCTTTGGGAGAATGACTGATGCCCGCCTTGCTTGGGATAAAAATCATGGCAACCGGTGCAATGATGGCTATTTCCTGTGCATCGTGTCCTGCTCCGCTTTGCATATACTGATAGCTAAGTCCTAACTCTTTGGTGGAACTCTCCACCAGTTTCTGCAGGGCCGGATTGGTGAGTGCAGGCTTGGAGGCGTTCGCCTGTCTTTCAAAAAAAATAGCCGTTTGGGTTTCCGTGGCAATGGCTGCAGCCCGTTTTTCTATTCCTTTAAAAAGCCGTTCAATTTTATCAGCGGATAAGTCCCTGATTTCTAGTCCAAACACTACTTTGCCGGGAATAACATTATAAGCTCCCGGAGCAACAGATAATTTACCCACGGTACCTACCTGATTGCCAGGTACGCTATTGATTACTTCATTCACAGCGATTACAAGTTTGGAGGCTGCAATCAGGGCATCCGTCCGAATATCCATCGGCGTAGTACCTGCATGATTTGCAAATCCGTCGACCGTTACCTCCCAATGCACGATACCTACAATACCTTCTACAACCCCTATTTGTAGTTTCTTCTTTTCAAGAATGCCCCCCTGCTCAATATGGAGTTCAAAAAAAGCTTTGAGATCACCCTTTTTGCGAGCCATTTGCGCAATGGCATCCGGCTCGCCACCAATTGCTTTAATGCCTTCTGCCATGGTCAGCCCGCTTTGACTTACCTGCTTTAATCCTTCTGCTGTCATATGCCCGGCCATCGCCATGCTGCCAATCGTGCCACCCTCTTCATTGGAAAATACAATCAGTTCCAATGGGTGCTCTGTTACGATGTTTTGTTCCTTTAAAACCTCCATTACTTCAAGGGCGCCAATGCTTCCCACACATCCATCGTAATCGCCACCATCCGGTACCATATCGAGGTGTGACCCAAAAGCAATGGGAGCCAAGGCATTGTTTTTACCTGCTCTTTTGCCAATGATGTTCCCGGCGGCATCTATGCTTACCGTTAATCCTGCTTCTTTCATAAGCCCCATAAACCATTTTCTGCCATCTACATCGCCTTGCGTAAAAGCCACCCGGTATCCCCTGCCGGAAGCATCTTTACCAAAAGCCGACAATTCCATAATCCGCTTTTCAATCCGGGATGCATTAACATCCGGGATTGTTCCAGCCTTGGAGCTCTGTGCAAAAAGGCCTGTTGAACCAGAGGAGGAAATTAAAACCAGGATTGTAAAGAATATTGTTTTCATGTGTGTTTCAGTTTGTTATAGAAATGTTTTTCTCTTTAATAATCAAAATGGATAACGGCTGTCAGGCTTATTGGTTCAAGACTACATAAGTCTATAAATAGTAAAAATCAATATTACAACCATAATACTGGTATAAATCAGCTTATTATTTTTTGCCAGCCAGTTCGGTAAAAATATGTCGAAATTATCTTTGGTGGATGAGGAATATTTCCTTGCAAGAATGGTTAAGGGGGCAAAAAAACCTGAAATAGAGTAACACCAAAACTTCAAAGATTACAAGAGCATACCCTATCCAAAGCCAATGATCTATTTGGTCGGTCGCTACCTCATAAAGCATATAAAAAATGACTATACTGTAAAACAGCCAGACCAATGTATGAACAAGTTTAATGATCAGTAGCGCACTTGTCTTTGTCATGGGAAACATATTTTTTACTATTAAAAATAAAAATTATCAAGGTTACATCGGTCAGTCTCAATTTTTAGCTCTCTACCATTATTCAGTCTTTCCGTTAACTGAAGTATTGACGCCTCTCAGTTTAGATGATTACTTTTTTACTCTTGCATATTCTGAGTATTGCCCACCTTTCTTTTCAGTAAAAGCCAACATTTATTTCCTATTCCCTATGGATCCTGCAAAAGCTTCCGCATTCCTTCAAGGAATCGTTTTGAGATTCGTTTAATGAATCCTTTATTATGATCCTTAAAATTGTAGCTTTTTAAATCATTAAGGAAAAATAATTAAGAATCGGTAAGTAGAAAGGAGAGTGGATAGTAATGATGCCTTGGCTTGAGCCTGGTTTACCTGAAAAATTGGCTGAGAAGAAAAAGTTGGGCATTGCATAAGGTTTGATCGCTCTACTCTCCCAGCAATACCTGTATTTCCGTCTGCAAGATTGGGAGATGCCGGATTACAATCCCCCAAATTACCTCATCTGAAACAGAGTTATACCCATGTATTATTCTGTTTCTTGTATCAACAATTTTCCTTGAATTTGTTATCACTATTGTGTCGTCTCGTTTCAAGATTCGACTTAAAGCTTCCCCTATAATTTCTATATTTCTTTCAATGATAGGGCTTGACAATGTTGGGGGATTTGAAAATCGTCCGCCCTGTACCGATGATGATTGAAAAACTGAAGATGAAGATAACGAACAAAAGCTAAATTGAAAAACGTCAGCCCGATATGAAGCACAAAAGAATTACAAAAAGTTGAAGATAACTTCCGTCTGCCAGTATTTTGGGAAACCCCCTGTTGTACGTTCGCCCTTTCTCCTCGGTCATCTATAATGTGGGTCTGTGTCGCACCATAGAGTGTTGCCTGTGCGTTGGCCCAAAGCAGACTATTTTGCAAAGTTGGCTTTTGTGTGTTGGCTTTGTGTGCCTTGCAAATGTGCCTGACTTGATGCGTTGGCTTATTCAGTTGTAAAGAAGTCCGCCATTAGTTCTGCTTGTTTTAAAACTGTCTCAATTGCTTTTGCTTGTTTGTCTGGCGGATAACCCCACTTTGTCAATGTCCGCTTTACAATTACCATTAGTCTTGCTCTTGCACTTTCTCTGATTGTCCAGTCAATAGTTGCGTTGGCTCTTACTTTGTCCGTAATTTCTCTTGCAATTTCTTTGAGTTGGTCGTCACCCAAAACCATTACTGCACTGTCGTTTACTTCTAAAGCGTTGTAAAAAGCAACTTCATCTTTTGTCAGTCCAAGTCGTTCACCTTCTTTGTCGGCTTCTTTAATTTCTTTAGCAATGTTGATGAGTTCTTGAATAATTTCAGCCGTAGTCAACAAGTTGTTTTGGTAACGTTTTATTGCACCTTCCAACATTTCTAGCAATTTTTTGCTCTTTACTAAATTAGTTTTGGAACGTGTTTTTATTTCGTCATTCAGTAATTTCTTTAAAAGTTCTAAAGCCAAATTTTGATGCTTCATACCTTTTACTTCTAAAAGAAATTCATCTGAAAGGATTTCTAAACCTGATATGTCGGGCTTGTCAATTCCTGCTGCTTCAAAAATGTCAATTACTTTGTCTGAACTTAATGCTTCGTCAATAATTTGTTTGATGGCTGTTTCAATTTCAATATCTGATTTACCTGTTCCTGTTCCTTCAAATTTTACAAGCCTCGCTTTTACCGCTTGAAAAAATGCAATGTCGTCTTTTATTTCCATTGCTCTTTCGTGTGGAATGGATAAAGCGAATGCTTGACTTAACAAAGTAACTTCTCTAATAAAACGTGCTTTGCCGTCTTCTAATCCAAAAATATGTTCTTCTGATTGCAGAATGATTGACATTTTTTCTTTTGCTTCTACATTGAAAAAACGCTTATAGTTAAATTTAAAACTGTTTGCATAATATGCTTCGGGTTCTTCTGCAACTATGTCTTTTTGAGTTTTCGCTTCTTCATTAAAAAATTGCTGAACTACTTCAAATTTTTCATCCATTAAAGCAATTGCTTTTTCTAAATCTAACGTTGGTTCGCCTTTTCCTCCTGCATCTGAATAAAATGCCAATGCTTTTTTCAAGTCTGTTGCTAAGCCCAAATAGTCAACAATCAAACCGCCTGGCTTATCTTTGAAAACACGGTTCACCCTTGCTATGGCTTGCATAAGGTTGTGTCCTCTCATTGGCTTATCGATGTAAAGTGTATGCAAACAAGGTGCATCAAAACCTGTCAGCCACATATCACGAACAATCACCAAACGCAAAGAATCATTCGGGTCTTTCATTCGATCGGCCAAGTTCTTTCGTTGTTGTTTGGTTGTATTGTGACGTTGCATTTCAGGACCATCAGCACTTGTTGAAGTCATTACAACTTTAATTGCTCCTTTGCTCAAATCATCATTGTGCCATTCGGGTCTTAGTGCAATAATTTCTTTGTATAAATCGGCTGCAATTCTTCTGCTCATTGCTACAATCATTCCTTTGCCATCAAATACTTGTTGGCGTTGTTCGGAATGGGTTACAATATCTTTAGCTAAATTTTTTATCCGTTCTTCATTACCTACAATTGCCTCCAACTTTGTGTATTTGGCTTTGGCTTTTTGTTGGTCGGTTATTTCTTCGTCCTGTTCAAGTTCGGCATCAAATTCTTGAATTAAGCGTTTTCCTTCTTCATCTAAATT
>JBBQXO010000106.1:0-15481 GCA_038209595.1 Chitinophagales bacterium | reverse complement strand
CTCCTATAAAACTAAAGGCAGCAACATACAAAAACGGCATCGGGAAAAATGAGCTACCCAAAGGCTTTTGAATCAGGTAAAAAAAAGAGAAGCGATACTAAAATCCGTAAATTCAAAATTATTATTTTCATTTAGGTGGATTTGATATTGAAAAAGCTATGACTTGAATTCTAAAATTACACGATTATTTCAAATGGCAAAGCATATTTTCAATAAAAAGCGAACAGATAACCTCAATCAGAATGAATGATAGGGTAGAATAAGCCTAGTTTTGTGTTGGTGGCTATGTTGGTAAGAAGCCTTCTATCTTGCCTGTAGGTAAGTATTGGATGGAGTGGATAGTGTTTTGTGGATATACATTATCTATTGAATGTTTGATAGTAAACATCTTAAAAAACCCGACCACAATTTTTGGGAGATGCATCACCCTTCAATGAATTATTTTTATTTATCCAAACATTTATGCATTTTTACAATCCTCTATGAAAATAATTTATCTGGTTGTCGGTTATCTGGTATTTCAGGGTTTGTTTGGCTTTACCGGATGTGATATCATCAAGAAAAAACAATTCCCTTCCCCTCCGGGATATAATTTTAATACGGGAGAAAAGTTAACATTGGTAAACAAGCTTGAGGAGGTATCCGGCATTGCTTTTGTACCTGGTCAGGATAGCTTGCTTATTGCTATAAATGACGAAGAAGGGAAAATTTATAGGGTAAATATCAAGGAACCAAAACAGGCTTTTGAGCCAATAAAATTTGCAAAGGCAGGCGACTATGAGGATATTGCTTTTGTCGGCGGAAAGTGGTTAGTGCTGCAAAGTAATGGAGCGATTTATTTGGTTGACCTTGAAGTAAATGATGGAAAAAAAGCAGAAGCGGTTAAAATTTTACCCAAAGGGGAATATGAGGGAATGGCTTCCGTTGAAGACAAGTTGTTAGTAATTTGCAAGGAATGCCCGGATAATAAAGATACAGAAGCTACCATTTATACTATTTCCGTGGCCAACGATTCGTTGGTTATTGAAAATATTCAAATGATTGATTTTGGCGAAACAGGAACCGATAACAATAAAAAGTTTCTGGCCTCGGCTCTTGGGAAGCATCCTATTACAGGCGATTGGTTTATTCTTTCACATCTAAAGAGTAGTCTTGTTATTGCAGACGAAAACTTCAAGGTAAAACTACTTATTCCTCTTAAGCGGAGTCAGTTTGCCCAACCGGAAGGGATTGCTTTTGCCCCCAATGGAGACCTGTTTATTTCAAGCGAAGGGGATGAGGCTGCCGGGTATATTATGCGTTTTAATTTTCAAAAATGAAGCGTATAGTTTTGGGATACGATTGCTTTTATAAAAGCATGGCAAGGGTAAAAGCAAGTACCGCCGAAATAAATCCATACATAAAAACATTATAGGCTATTCTTAACCAGTGGTATTTTCTGCCTAAAACAACGCCCATGAAATAAATATTACTGATCATACTTTCGTAGAGGTAATCCTTATCCCCCATCATGTCCTTCATCTTCACTGTATATAGGTCAAGAGGCATTTTATTAAAGCTGCCAAAAAATAGCAAGTTTGGCTTTTTTTGTTCCAAATCCGTAGCTGATGGTTTTTTTGAGCTTAAAATTTTTGGTCGAACAGCAAGGATGGCAAACACGATGGTGCAAACATTTACCAAAAGCAAAATGCAGGTGGGTATGATTAATTCAGGACTTTCCTCAAGACGGCGAAGTAATACTGATAACACAACAGAAACAATGATTGAATTTACAGAAATCATGATGTTGGCTTTGGAATCAGCCATGCTGCTCAACTCAAGATGGTTATGAATAGTCACACGAAACATGGTTTCAATTCCCCGGGTTGGCTTGTTTGTATCTATTTCCTTTTTTTTATCTTTTTTACCTGAAATGGGTTTTTCTAATTCTAATTGTTGTTTTTCAATTTTGCCTTTTAGCCGGTTTAGATGGTCCTCTTTCTTGCTTTGAAGTAACCCTTTAGCAAATGTAGTATGGTATTGATGTGATGAAAGTAAGTTGATATTGTTCAATCTCCAGGCATCTTTTTCTACTTCTTTACCGGTGCTTTCAGTCAATTCCTGCCTCAATAATTTTTGGTTAATGGTAAAATACTCCGTTCCTAAATGCCATAAATCGGAATCAGCTACTATTTCTTCAAGCAGGTTGTTGGGCTTTTGAGGTAATCGGGTTGCCATAATACAACCTTTAATTTTTTCAAGCATTTCGGGCAAAACCCCCCGGTCGTTGAGCCATTTTTCTGCCATTTCAGCCGAACGGATTTCATGATCTTTTGTTCCCCCGGTCAAAATACCCAAATCGTGAAATAATGCAGCAGTATTCACAATAAACCGCTCTTCTTCGGTTATTTGAAAATGATTTCCCAACTCATTGGAAGCAACCAAAACAGCAAGGGTATGGTTTGTATTATGGTATGGAAGGATTGTGTCTGACTTCAGGAAAACCTGTTCAATATGTGTTTGCAGTTCAGTTGTTATAGCTGAATAGTTCATAATATTTGTTGCAATTTAATTGCTGTTTGGGCACTAAATTAGAGGATTGAAACTAAACATAAACTATAGTCTGTATGAATATTTGAAAAAGACCATTTTATCCTAAGATAAAATGGTCTTTTTCGGCTATAAGTAGGAGGAATTGGGGATTGCCGTTTAATAAATTCTTTAGTGCATCGCTAAAAACCCCTGATACTGCGTTATACCAAGTTCATGATTTCCTCATTTGCATAAGTAAACTATTGTATTATAAAATTGGAGGGCCATTTCTCAGTGGTTTTTAGAGGATTCCTATAAAAAGGTAACGCAGACAGGATGATTAAAATGGACCAATAGAATCCCTACAGTAGTACAAAACCTAACTTGATTAAAAAGGTTGCCCTCAATTGGTCTCATAACAACCCACTTTTTTAACCCTATTTCCCCAAACCGCTGATAATAACAAAAGCACCATTTATACCAATATTCCTATGCATTTACACAAAAGGCTATTTTCTTCGGCTGTTAGCGGTTATATTTGAATTAGTATTTTTCACCTGCCATTACTGGCAAAATATTTCAATCAGATGCCTGTGAATGTTCGTTTACTTAAGAAACTATCCATCTTGTGCTTTACAATAAGTTTGTTTTTACAAGGTTGGTCGCAGGGAACCCGGCTACTCCGCCAACCTGCCCTCAGTAATGATAAGGTAGCCTTTATTTACGGAGCTGACCTTTGGGTATCTGATTATTGATGGCAAACAAGTGCTAAGGCTTACGAGCACCCCGGCGGTGGAAAGTTCCCCCCATTTTTCGCCAGATGGCAAATGGATTGCTTTTACCAGCAACCGCTCCGGTTCGCAGGCTGTATATATGGTATCGGTTACAGGTGGCGAACCGCAAAGGCTCACCTGGTATCCATCAAGTGCAGTAGTAAGAGGTTGGACGAATGATGGAATTAATATATTGTATGCTTCAGACAGAGAGACGGCCCCTGTTCCGCATAACCGGCTTTGGACGGTACCTGTTAAGGGTGGACCCTCAACGCTTTTGAGCAAACAATGGGGGCACAATGGCGGTTTTTCACCCGATGGCAAGCGCATCATTATGGATAGAATGGACCGTTGGGATGTGGAATGGCGCGCCTACCGTGGTGGACAAAATACCCCGCTGATCTTATTGAATCTTGCCGATCAAAGCGAGATCCTTTTACCCAATCCATCGAGTTTCGATGTCATGCCGCTGTGGCTCGGCGATATGATTTATTTCATGTCGGATCGCAAAGGTGGGGTTTCTAACATATGGTCGTACGATCCAGCATCGGGCAACCTGGCGCAAATAACAAATTTCAGTGGGGCAGATGTGAAATACATAGACGGTAAGGGGAATCAGTTGGTGTATGAGCGGGAAGGCTACCTGCACCTGCTCGATTTAGTAACCAAGAACGACAAGCAATTAAACCTTACTATATCGGGAGACTTTCGCTGGGCTGAAACCCGTTGGGAAGATGTTGGTTCCAGTGCAGGCAATGCCTCGCTTTCCCCTACAGGCAAGCGTGCCATTATGGAATCAAGAGGTGAAATATTTACCATACCTGCTGAAAATGGCGATGTACGCAATATTACCCAAAGTTCGGGTGCAGCAGACCGGGCACCTATCTGGTCGCCGTTGGGGGATAAAGTAGCCTGGTTTTCTGATGCCAATGGCAAAGGGTATGCATTGATGATTGCCTCTCAGGATGGCCTGGAAAAACCAAAGCCTATTTCAATTGGCGAATCAAAAATGGCATGGGAACCTGCCTGGTCGGCGGATGGAAAATACATTGCTTTTGCAGATAACCGGGTACGCATCAGAATAGTGGATGTTGAAGCAGGTACCATTGAAACGATTGATACAGCCGGTACCAATCTCGAACGCGGCGACATGGGGCTGAGCTGGTCGCCTGATGGCCAATGGCTGGCTTATTCAAAAGCCGGCGACAATAACCTGCGTGCTATTCAAACTTATAATGTAAAAACCAAAACAAGACGCCCCCTAACCAATTCTTTTGCCGATGCTTTTTCAGCAGCATGGGACCGCGATGGCAAACACCTATATTTTTTAGCAAGTACCGAAGTGGCGCTTGGGAGTGGTTGGGCAAATACGAGTTCGCAAATGGCTAACCCGGAATACGAAGCTTACGTAATCAACCTTCGTAAAGCCGATCAATCGCCTTTTAAACCTAAAAGCGATGAAGAAGAAGCGAAGCCCGCAACTGCTGAAGAAAAGGATACTCCTGCAAACAGTGCCAAAAAGGATTCAAACAAAAAAGAGGATAAGAATAAAAAGGAAACCACAAGCCCGGAAAAAACTAAAGAGGAAAAGATGGATGTAACCATTGATTTTGAAAATATTGACCGCCGAACCATTCCTTTAGGTATGCCCAAACGCAATTACACAAGCATGGTGGCAGGGCTGGAAGGTTCTGTTTTTATAAGTGAACGTGTACCCAACAATCCGGGTGTGGTGCACAAATACACGCTGGAGGAGAAAGAGGCCAAAGAGTTTTTGGGTGCAGCCAATGGTTTAGCTGTATCGGCCGATGGTAAAAAGTTTATTACCAATGCCATGGAAGTATGGAAAGTGGGTGGAACCGCAGGCCCGAATGGCAATGATGCCAAACCCCTGAAAATGGATTTAAAAATGAAACTCGACCGTTCACAGGAATGGAAGCAAATGTTTGAAGAAGCATGGCGTTACGAAAAAGATTATTTCTACGATCAGGAAGGCATCCACGGCCGTAACTGGGACGAAGTATATCAGCGTTATGCACCATTGGTTCCCTTCATCCGGCATCGGGATGACCTTACCTATGTTTTGGATATGGTAAATGGCGAGTTATCAGTTGGTCACAGTTTTGTATTTGGGGGCGATTTTCCAGAAACGGATCCCTCTTCGGCTGCGGTGTTGGGTGCCGACCTTGTGGCAGAGGGCAACCGCTGGAAAATTAATCGCATTTATCATACCGAGAGCTGGAACCCCGGTTTATCTAGCCCGCTGGACAGACCCGGTATTAAGGCCGAATCTGGCTACTATCTGGTTGGGGTAAATGGGAACGAAATAACCACGGCAGATGATCCCTATAAAATACTCGATGGAACAGCCGGCGTACAAACACTTTTACACCTCAACAGCAAACCGTTATTTAAAGGCTCGTGGACGGAAATAGTAAAGCCATTGCGCAACGAAGTAAACTTAAGGCAGCGTACCTGGGTGGAAGATAACCGTAGAATGGTAGATAGCCTTTCCGGAGGGAAACTTGGATATATTTGGGTGCCTAATACTGGCGGTCCGGGCTTTGTATCTTTCAACCGTTACTTTTTTGCGCAGCAGGATAAACTGGGTGCGGTTATTGATGAACGTTTTAACGGGGGTGGCTTGCTCGATGATTATATGACTGATTTGATGACGCGTACTTTACGTGCTGCTATTACCAACGAAGTGCCTGGTGGTAAACCTATCCGTTTGCCTGCCGGTATTCTTGGGCCAAAAGTATTGCTCATTAATGAGCTAGCAGGTTCGGGAGGCGATTTTTTTCCATGGGTATTCAGGCACCAAAATGCGGGGCCGCTGATTGGTGCCCGTACCTGGGGCGGGCTGGTAAAATCATCTGTGCATTATGCTTTGGTAGATGGAGGTGCCTTAACATCACCCGATAATGCCATTTTTGATCCGGCTACCAATAAGTGGGTAGCAGAAAATGAAGGCGTAGCACCCGATATTGAAGTGCGGCAGGATGCCAAATCGCTGCAACAAGGCAGGGATCCGCAATTGGAAAGAGCGGTACAAGAATTACTGATTACATTGCAAAAGCAGCCGGTGAAGGAGTTGAAAGCCCCACCTTATCCGAAACCTGCTCAAACGAAGGAGTAGGTCAGTCCTACAGGTTGGAGGAATCTTCTGCCTGTAGGATTGAGTATGTTATATTTAATGTAAGCAAGTCAATATAGCTTGTTTGGGATGATACTGAAGGACAAGTTCGAATAATTTGGCCTAGCTATTTGCGTTTTAGAAATATAGGTTCTATTAAATTCTTAGATTCAATGAAATCTATTTGAAATAATATTCCTGCTTCACTATTGCTCACTTCACATCATAAATTAACAAGCTATCCCAATTTTTTAATTTTCTTTTGCATCTCAAAAATAGGATTGAAATAAAAAAAATGGCTGTAGTTGCAGGATTGATTGGTTTGTTGCTGTATACGCCCATAGCTTCTTTTGCATGGGGCATGCTTGGGCATCGTATTGTGGGGCAGATTGCCGAAAACCACCTCAACAATAAAGCCAGGTTGGCCATCAGGGATATCCTTGGTAACGAAAGCATCGCTATGTCGGCCAATTATGCAGATTTTATCAAATCAGATAGCACCTATAAATACCTCGACTCCTGGCATTATATCAATTTTGAACCGGGGCTTTCCTATGCGGGCTTGCAGGCATACCTGCAAACCGATACCACTATAGATGCTTACACTAAAATGCAGTTCCTGATTGCAGAACTTAAAAAGAAAAACCTCGGGCAGGACAAAAAGGTTTTTTACCTGAAATTGCTGATTCATTTTGCAGGCGATGTACACCAACCCATGCACTCCACCGCTACAGGCGACCGGGGCGGTAATGACCTGAAAGTAAAGTGGGCAGGACAGCCCTCCAATCTGCACCGGGTATGGGACAGCGATTTGATTGAATCTCAACAATTAAGCTATACCGAATATGCCGCATCCCTTGATCATGTAACAAGTGCACAAAAAAAACTTTTGCAAAGCGAGCCCATCTCTAAATGGCTGTATGATTCATATACCATCAGCGCCGCCTTGAGAGCTGAAATAACCCAACCCGATCAAAAACTTGGATATGCCTATACCTATAAGCATTTGGCAACCGTCAACCAAAGAATGCTGGAAGCAGGTATTCATTTGGCTGGTTTGTTGAATGAGATATTTGGGTAGGGGTTAGGAGGAAAGTCGGTGGAACTGAACCTAACAATTATGGGGCAGGCTATGGCAGGCTTCATCCTGTTTTGGGTAAGGCTTACCTACCCATTGCCTATTGCACATTGCCTATTGCTTATTGCCCATTGCCCATTGCCCATTGGTTCTCGTTTGGGACCTACCTGGCTGTCGGCCGAATTGGGATTTTAGCATTTGGGTTTAGGATTTATTCTTTTGGTATTTGAATTTTATTTGGAATTAATTCCTATTACCTTTCTAATTGTTTTGGTGAAATTCACATACCGATATTTACCCATTTTTGTTTGTTCCAGTTGAAGCGTATAAGTTCCCCAGTTTTTTGTAATGGTTGTTTCAATGGTTTCTTTTTTATATGCATCTAATTCAAGCATTTCTGCTTTCTTTAAAGCTTCATTTAAAATCCTGCCATTCATAGATGGCTCAACCGGGTAGCCATGTAAATACAGTAGAGTAGGTACTAAATCTACATTCGAACTTGGATAATTATTTTCGTATTTCTCTTTGAATGATGGACCATACATGATGTAGGGAATGGATATTTCGTATGGGCTTGAACTACCATGACCTGCAACCCCTCTTGAATAGCTAGCCCCTTCGTATCCATATTCATTTTTACTGTTATCCCAATTTACATCTACCAGAATATCTGCGGATCGTTCTGCATGGTCCCAATGTATGGACTCAAAAGACAAGGTGCCGGGTATGCTACCTTGCATATCCCCTTTTGTTGCACCTTTTGTAAAAATGGCGCCAATCCATTTTTCTTGCTGAAGAACTTCTACAATTTCTTTAATTTTCTTAGGGTTACTATCCTTAACATAAATAGCACCTCCGGCAAGAATTACATCATCCGAATTTATTTCCTTTTTAAAATCACGGTCCATTAGTAAGTTGATAAGGCTTTCCTTTCCTTTATGTGTTACAAAACCATGGTCTGTTGTAAAAAATATATTAAACTGGTCTAGTCTGTTTTCCTTTTTTAAGGTGGTGATAATACGTCCAAGTTGTTCATCAATAGACTTAGTGGCAGCCATTACGGATGGGGTCCCTACACCATCACTATGTGCAGTACCATCCGGATCAGAGTACCAAATGGCAGAAACCGCAGCACCATCAGCAGATACACCATATTTTAGTAAGGCATCTGTTATCCATTGGTGCCTCGCTGTATTCGGCTTGGAACGTTGGGGTACCTCTCCAATTTCAGACAATACTCTGGATTTTAAGGTTTCAGGTAAGATGAGGTCTGTATTTATAACGCCTCCATTACCAATGGTATGGTTTTGAAGTAAGGCCTGACCGCTTGTACCGGAGCTAAAAACCATCATTTTTTCACCATGCTTGTGCAGTACTTCTCCTAAGGAAATAGAGGTGAGTAGATTACCATGCATGGCTTCATTTATTTGAATCAGATCATCTGCTTTGCCTGCATCTAGTGCTTTTACTTTATTCACAACAGGAAAGTAAATGCTGTTGCCCATAAGGCCATTTGTGCCAGGATAGCTACCTGTTGCATAGGATGAAGCATTTACTCTGGTAACAGTTGGGAAAATACTATGGTGACTTGCACCATATACTCCATCCATTTTTAATTGGTATAGGTTTGGCATATTTTCTTTGGTAATGTAATCAGCTCGTAATCCATCAAATATTACAATGAGGGATCTGGCCTTTTTTACATTTTGATTATTTTGGGCCTGACTTGTAAAACCAGTCAAAACAGATACCAATATGGTACTAATAATTATTTTGTACACCTGTATTATTTTTATGTTTTTAAATTATTTGTCCCACCATACCCTTGCATCACTATTATCTACTCCACCTAATGCTGAAACCGCTACTTCGAGGTTGGCTGCATTAAGTGATTGTTGAGAAGTGGGGTAGGGGATTCTACGGGGAAATTGATTTTCAACAGGAATACCTGCGCCCCTTGGTAATATTGGGTAGCCGGTTCTTCTTTTTTCAAACCAGCTTTGATAATCCACAAAGAAGTAGGCTATATATTTTTGTAATATTATGGATTCCAATTGCAATTCAGTACTAGCTTGTTCATTAAACTTTACGCCGGGTTTTTCCAAAAAGGTTGAAGGCATATTTACACCCCATTGTTTCATAGATGCAGCAATGCCGTTTTGATAATGCCCTTTGGTTGAATTTCCGGTTGAAAAACCTTTCAAAGCCAATTCAGCTTTGATAAATTCTACCTCAGCATAAGTCATCATTACGCCTAGTTGCGACAAATTACGCATTACATCATTGTAACTTGAATTGGCTCCCACCTGATATTCAGTGGTAACAGGATAGCCACTTTCTATCCCTCTATATACCTGACTCCCATTTATAGTTACCGGAAAGGTCCATACCATACGTCTTGGGTCTTCGTCTGCATTTAGCTTATCAAGGAAGAATTTGGTGAAGTAGGTTCCATCTCTCCATTCCAACTGACGTGCATTAAAATAAGGATTGAAATAGGGGAAAATTCCAGGATACCGAAAGATTGCTTCATCAGTATTGCTGGTGAAAACAGGGTATTTAGCAGGATCAGCTAAGAGCGTATTAATTTGCTGTGCCACATTAATTTCACCATCTGTTTTAATAATGCGTAAAAGCAGCCTTAGCCTAAGTGAATTACAAAACCTTTTCCATTTAATAATACCTTGATTAACGCTTCCTGACAAGCTATTGGCATTGTACACCAAATCGCCACCAAAGCTCAATGCTTTTGTTGGATCAAAAATTGAATTGGCAGTTTCCAGATCTTGTAAAATACTTTTATAGATGTCAATCTGCTTATCATATTTTGCCTGAAAAATTCCTTCAGTTGCTCTTGTTGCCTCGGTGAAAGGCACATCCCCATAGGAGTCTGTAAGGATGGAATAAGTCCAGGCTTTATAAACCAAGGCGATACCCATATAGTTTTTTTCACCTGATTTTTCTGCTAACTCATAAATATCCTTAATGTCAGCGAGGTAATTATAAAAACTTCCCCAAACACCCCCGCCGTCTAAAAAGTACCGATGCAGGCCTTGTCCGTCTGGGCTTGCTCTAGGGGCATCCACTTGCATTAGTTGGTGGCCAAACGATCTGCCTTGTTGAATGGTGGTATTAACCATTCTGTATTGCAATTGACCTAATATAACTCCAGGCGTTATTGCTTTAGGCCTATTGGGATCAGTATTAAGCTCTTCAAAATTTTTGGTACAAGACCCGAGGAAGATTAGTATAAGTATGCTCGTTATATGTAATAAACGCATGGTAAAGTATTTTTATGGTTAAAATTTTACTGTAAGATTTACACCTATGGTACGGGTTGATGGAAATTGAGTGAGTTCAACTCCTGGCGTCAAGGTTCCCCCATCGAGGTTTCCTCCTTCCGGATCAAACCCCGGAAACTTTGTGAAATTGAACAAGTCACGTCCATAAATCGCTATATTAGCTTGTTGCAAGCCAAGCCTTGAAACAAATGATTTGGTTAAATTGTATTCAATACGGAGTTCACGGATTTTTAGAAAGGATGCATCGAAAATGTTTGTTTCTGCATTGCTAATCGTGTAGTAATTATTATAGTATGCACTGGCTGGAACGATTTTTGTGTTCGTTTCATATTTTTGGGTAGCAGCATTAAAAACAACTCCCTCACCTACTATTCCTTCATCTCTGCCTGGTAATGTAATTTTTGTTTTTCCAAGGGTATTGTTTTTATGATTGGTTTGAGAATAAATGCTACCTCCTTTTTGGCCATCCAACAGCAAACTAATTCTAAAGCTCTTGATGCCAAACTCATTTAGTAAACCGGCTCTCCAGTCCGCAAAGGCATTTCCCCATTTTTTTTGAACCGGATCTAGCTGTGCAGGTAATCCATTACTAGAATAAATGATTTCTCCTTCCGGTGATCTCTGAAAACCTCTGCCATACAAGTCGCCCATTAAACCTCCAACCCTCGCTTCAATGGATACATTGCTATTATGATTATAAATAATCTGATTATCGATTCCCTCAGCTAATTCACGAACATAACTTCGGTTGCGCGACCATGTCAGGGTGGAGGTCCAGTAAAAATTTTTGCCGATAACTGGCTTTCCGGTAAGCATCACTTCCACTCCTTTTCCGTTAATAAGACCTGCATTTACCAAAGCTCTTGAAAAACCAGAAATGGGATCGAGCGGTACTGCTAAAATTTGATTGCGGCTTTCATTAGAATATAAAGTCAGATCGAGGTTTAACCTGTTTTTGAGTAGCCTTACATCAAGCCCTGCTTCATAGCTTGTTGTTATTTCGGGTTTTAAGGTAGCATTAAATAAGGTAGAAGGATTTGTAAAACTGTTACCATAAATACGATCATAATATTTATCAGTTTGATAGGGTCTTGTATCGTTACCCACCTGAGCCACGGATAATCGTAATTTTGCAAAAGAGAATAATGAAGGTAAATTAGCCAAATCGCTCAATATAAAACTTGTACTTACAGAAGGATAAAAGAATGAATTATTTTCAAAAGGTAAAGTACTTGACCAGTCGTTTCTACCTGTTATATCTAAAAATATTTTGTCTCTAAAATTAAGTTGGGTTAAACCATATAAACTATTAATTGCTTTGCGGGTTTTTTGTGGATCAGCCACCGCCTGATCCAAGCTGTTCGAAATCATATAAATACCAGGCTGTGCCAATTGATCTGCATACATTCCGGCAAAATCATAGTATTGTTTCATAGCATTGCCACCAACGGAAGCGGAAATACTAAGGTCATTATTAATTCTATTCTTGTAGGTAAGCAAGGCATCTGTATTGATTTCATAATTGAATATGCTTTGTTCTCTAAACATTCCTCTTGGATATTTCGTCATACTAAACGGTCGTTGTTGAGATCTGTATTCATAGGCCATATCCACGCCGCTACGAACCATTAATTCAAGATGTTCATTGAAAGTGTAAGTGGCACTTAAGTTACCGATTACACCATGCTTGTTCATTTTATTTAGCATTTCATAAAATCCTAAGTTTGGATTATCTGGTCCCGGATTAAAAGGATTTTTTTGTTCAACTTGTTCAAGTCCTGACTCCCAGTATGGTTTAAACCATTCTGGTTTTATATTGGGAGCTGTACCAATAATCAGAAAGTACATCAATGTTTGATTATTGTAACCTGCAGTAGGCAGGTTGTTGCTTTTTTTGTTGGTATAATTAACCTTACCTATTATTTTTAATTTTTCTGATATTTTTTGATTTACCGATAACGAAGCATTTATCCTTTCGAAGCCAGCATTGGGTATTATCCAATCATTTTTTAAGTGAGAAATTGAAAGGCGGGCACTGCCATTTTCACCACCGCCTTCTACAGAAATGCTGTTGGTAAGATTGGTTCCGGTATTAAAAAAGCCTTTGATATAATTGTCATCGGCAACCCATGGGGTACGTTCTGTAGGTCGGCCATCTGTTGCATCTGGATTGTATTGGAAATACATTTGACCATCAAACCTTGGACCCCAGGCCCTGCCGGCTGCTACACCAGTACTGGTATTGGGGCCATCTGCGCTATTTAAATAAGAGTAATACTGATTGGTTCTTCCTTCGCCATATTCATATTGGTAATCGGGCCACCTATTCACCCGCTCAATATTAAAATTGCTACTAAAGGTTACCCCCAACCCCTTGCCTTTGCGATTGCCTGATTTTGTTGTAATTACAATGGCGCCACCAGAAGCTCTGCTTCCATATAGGGCAGTTGCACCTGCTCCTTTTAGTACGGTAATTGTCTCAATATCGTCTGGGTTGATATCAGTAATAGAGGAACCAAAATCTACAGGACCATCCTGAGATAAATGAGAGCTATATCCCGTACCAGAAATTCGATTGCTTACCGGAATCCCATCTATAATGATAAGGGCCTGATTGTTATCCAGATTTAAAGAAGATTCACCTCTTAAAGTAATGCGGGAAGAACCCATGGGGCCTGCTCCGGTGCCTTGCACATTTAAGCCAGCTACTTTACCTGAAAGCGCATTGGCCCAGTTATTTGTTCGTGCATCTTTTACTGCATTTTCTTTTACTGTTTGTGCTGCATATCCTAAAGATTTTTCTTCTCTTTTAATACCCAATGCAGTAACCACAACTTCATTTAAGCTTGATTTTTTTTGTTTGAGTTGAATATTCATTGTTGCCTGCTCAGCATAAGATATTTCGATGCTTTCAAACCCCGTATAACTCACTAAAATAATAGCTCCCGGTTGTAATTTTTCACTATTATCAAAGCTGAATTGTCCTTCACTATTGGTAAGGGTTGAAATTTTTGTTCCTTTAATTTGGACGGATGCACCAATAAGCGGTATCCCTAAAGTATCTGCAACTATACCCATAACAGATTGGCCATAGCTAGATAGCGTAGTGCCCAATAGGAATGTGGAAATAATCATTGATTTCCTTAGCAGTTCCCAATATTTTTTCATATTTATTTTTTTTGTGATAGCGCAAGTATCATGATGTATGTTATGCAGAGTCCTTGTTTACACATCCTTAACAATATGGCCATTTTTCGGTAATTATTTGATAATCGTTTAATAATAATGTTTAATGTATTATTCTTTTTCAGGCCGTTCATTTAATTTTTTTTATATCTCTATTCCATTTGAATATTTAATCCGGTGTATTAATATCATGGCAGAAGGTTCTGCAAATGGCCTTTATTATTTCGACCATTAGTTAAGAAGAAAGCAATGAATTAGATTTAAAAATCAAATGTTATATGAGACATTTTGATGGAATCACCATACAGGAATTGCAAATTTTTCCTTTTTTTTATGGTGATTTGTTTTGGGATGGTTTTTTTTATTGTTTCTTTTTTTTGTTTGGTTGCTCCCGCCCAATGCGGGATGGATTCTTTTTGTTTGTTGTTTAGTATTTATTATTTGTTGGGGAATTTGCCAAACGGCTTTTGGAACCTGTCTGACGATAGGCAGGTCGCCAATTACTTATTGGTCTTGGTTTGTGGTTCGGTTACTCCCGCCCAATGCGGGATAGTTTAGTAATAGGGTTTTCCTAATGGTTCGTGCCTGCCTACCTTCCGGTAGGCCTGCCTGCCTGCCGGAAGGTAGGTCCTCACCGACCATTAAAAAAACCCTACCCGAAGACTAAAACGAAAGAAAATTGATCCTAGATTTTAATAAAATAAGACCCAGGTTTAGGGGCAGGTCGGTGAAGATTTGCGCTATCGGCAGGTTTACCTACCGATAGGCACAGCAAGCGCCAACCTGTAGGTGGGAGATTCGTTTGGTTTGGGATTACCTCTTCCTGCCTTGGTTACTATTATGTAACCTATAACCTGAAGATGCGGAAAATCTATTCATTTTCACTCCTCCTTTTGTATTTTTACAACATGCTTTATTTTGTAGCCGATAAACTAAAAGATTTTGATCCGTTAGCATAAGGTTTTCTCTTCAGCAGGGAGCTCTTTTGGGATTATCCGCAACTGAATATTAATCTCAAAAAAAATGCAAGATTTGTGGTAGAAAGGGTGGTTACAAGAGGGCGGGGCGGCTGAAAGACTTCTATAAAATCCTTAAGATTTACTCAAGGGAAAAGATAGTTTAGTGCTAGAAACAAAGCAAAGAATTAGACCCTTAAACGAGGCATTTTGTAAGTCATTATTTTGGAATCCCCATACTGGAAATACATGTTTCATCTTTCTACGGTAGAGAGTAGTAACCTCCATATACTTGGCGAGATTTTTGATCTTCATGAGATCAGGGATCAGTTTGCGCTTGCCAGGGGTACTTCCCTTGCCCTAAAAATTGGATATAGGATGTCGCATGATTTGGATGTATTTTCTAAAAACATGTTTTCTACTGAAAATTTTAATACGGAACTAAATGCTGGTTTTCACCCTGACTATGAGTAGCTTGCCTTTGAAAAATCTATGCTATTTACCAACATAAAAAGGGTAAGTGTGATTTTATTGTTGAA
>JBBQXO010000105.1:0-15629 GCA_038209595.1 Chitinophagales bacterium | reverse complement strand
ACTCCTCGTTCCTCGGAGTGACGACACCAAATTTCCAAATCCCAGGGAAGAAATCTCAACAATCCCACATTGGGCGGGAGCAACCAAACCATCCCGCATGAGGCGGGAGCAACCAAACAAAAAACAATAAACCACAAACAAAAAACAACCACAAACAAAAGGAAAACCATCCCGCATGAGGCGGGAGTAACCAAACAAAAAGAACCATAAACAGAGAAAAGATTAAACAAAAAAAATCCTAAACAAAAAATATCTGTGATTTGTTAATGTTTTCTTAGTATTGAATTAAATCAAATAAAAGTTTATGAAATATTTATTACTCTTGACCATTCTATGCCTGTCAATGGCCTCCTATTCACAAAAATCCCTTTCCGGTAGGGTGATAGATGGGTTAAGTAAAGTGCCCTTGTCCGGGGCATCAATTCTTGTAAAGGGGACAACCAAGGGAATTCAGACCGATCAGAATGGAAATTTTTCCATTATCGTAAATGAGGAATCCAAGGTAATTATTATATCTTATGTTGGGTATAAAAATATGGAATACCCCATTGGTGAAATGCTTTCTGGTATTGAAATCAGCCTTCAGAAAGATGAAGTGCTGAATGAGGTAGTGGTAACAGGTAGCCGTAATGTTTCCCGCACAAGGGTGGAAACGCCTGTACCTGTAGACATCATTCCTGTTTCTTCCCTTATAAATGAAGTAGGGCAGTTCGACCTAAACCAAATTTTGAACTATGTAGCCCCTTCTTTTCAAAGTGCAAGGCAAACCATATCTGACGGTACCGATCATGTTGATCCGGCTCAATTGCGTGGATTAGGAAGCGATCAGGTATTGGTGCTGATAAATGGAAAGCGTCGGCACCAAAGTGCGTTGGTTAATGTGAATGGTACAGTGAACAGGGGGCAGGTTGGTACGGATCTTTCTGCTATTCCCGCCACTGCTATTGAACGAATTGAAGTACTGCGGGATGGTGCGGCTGCTCAGTATGGTAGCGATGCCATTGCAGGGGTTATTAATATTATATTAAAGAAAAGCACAGGCGATCTTACAGGTAATGTTTCTTATGGATTGAATAGTACAAGCTATCCACGTGATTATGCCTTGAACAGACTTGCCGGCAAAGACCCAAACCAAAAGTATAATACTACGGATGGAGAAACTTTTCAGGTTGGCCTTAATTATGGAATAAAATTAGGAAAAAATGGGTATTTGAATATGAATGGTGAATATCTGAGTCGTCAACCTACCTTTAGGTCTGGTACTTTTACCGGTGCGGTTTATCCGAATGTAAATGGCGTTAATCGCGATGATAGTATTATGCGAGCCCGCAATCTGGACAGAAATAATTTTGATATGAGAATCGGTCAAAGTAAAATAACAAGTGGATCATTTTTTGTAAATAGCGAAGTAGAGCTTGGTGGTACCTGGAAAATGAACTTCTTTGGTGGATACAATAAGAAGAACGGTCAGGCGGCTGGTTTTTACCGTTATCCAACTTCTGTAAGTTCTGGTGCTGGTAGCCTTCGCCCATTGGCATTAGCCATGTTTCCAGATGGATTTTTACCTCTTATAAATACTGATATTCAAGATATATCAGGCTCTCTTGGGTTTAGCGGGAAATTAGGTAAGTGGGATGCATCCATCAGCAACACTTTTGGAAATAATGTATTTGATTACAACATAGACCAATCTGTTAATTACTCTCAATTTGCTGAAAGTGCAAGACCTCAAAATAGTTTCAAGGCAGGGGGAATTCGGTTGTTGCAAAATACCATTAATGCAGATATGGCCCAGAATTTCAAAGTCGCCAGCGGTTTAAACATTGCCTTTGGATTGGAGCAACGAACTGATCAATATGAGCAGGTGGAAGGTGAAAAAGCTTCTTACTTTAATTACAACACAGCAGCAGGCGCCGCAGCCGGATCCCAGGTATTTGCAGGGTTTAGTCCTGCAACTGCTGGTAAATTCAGTCGCAACAGTTTTGCCATTTATTCTGATAATGAAATAGACATCAACGACAAGTGGATGATTGGAGCTGCTTTAAGGTTTGAAAATTATAGTGATTTTGGAAGCACTTTTAATTATAAATTAGCTACAAGATACAAGATTTCACCTGGTTTTATTGTAAGAGCGGCAACTAGTACCGGATTTAGAGCGCCAAGCATGCAACAGCGGTTTTATGCACGTACCAATACCCTTTTTGTAAGTGTAAATGGGGTGTTGGCTCCGGTTGAAAGCGGAACTTTTACCAATGACAGCCGTCCCGCTCAAATTTTGGGTATCCCTAAATTAAAAGAAGAAACAAGTGTTAATTACAGTGCTGGATTTACATTGAATCCTTCAAAAAAGTTTGAAATTACTGTTGATGGTTATATTATTAATATTGACGATAGAATTGTATTGACCAATAATTTTACCGGTGGTAGTAATGCTACACTTCAATCATTGCTAAATCAGGCAGGTGCCCAAACGGCTAATTTCTTTACAAATGCCATTGATACGCGCAGTAGAGGTTTGGAGGCAGTATTCAATTATTCATTTGATATCAATAAAGTACATCAATTTAAAGCTACAGCCGCCTTTACTTATATTAAAAATGAGGTAAGGGATAGTGCCAATGGCAGGCCTTTTATTAAGGCTTCGAGTGTACTTATTAATAGCGGACAGATAGGAAACTATTTCAACCGGGAAGATGAAAGCAGGGTAGAGGTGGCCAATCCTATCAGCAAGGCAAATTTTATGCTAAGCTACAAATACAAAAAACTGAATGCAATGCTCAGGTTTGCCGCTTTTGGTAAAACCACCTACCTTGATCCAAGCATTAATCCAGCCAATCCGGGAGCTTTTCCTATAAATGCATTTACCAATAACAGGGAAACGTTGGATCAGGAATTTGGAGGTAAAGTAGTGACAGACCTTACTGTGGGATATAAGTTGACTAAAAACTTTTCTCTTTCGGTAGGAGCCAACAACTTATTTGATGTTTATCAGGATTTGCACACGCATTCTGGTAATGTTTCATCGGGAAGGTTTATGTACAGCCGCAGGGTTCAGCAAATGGGCTTTAATGGAAGATTTCTTTTTGCGAGATTAGCTTTCAATTTCAAGGACTTAGGGAAGTAATAAAATAGTAAACGATCAAGGGGAAGGTATTCTTTAGAAATAAAGGATGCCTTTCTTTATTTGTTATTGCACATAATGGATTGCTTGTCAGAGTATGCTACCATTAAAATAAGGCTGCCAATCTTGCAAGGCAATACCTGTTTTATTCCTACTTAAAAAAAATACTTAGCCCGATTTTTCTCGATATCGGAACCAAGTTTGCTCGAAAAGTCCTCAGACAATGCTTAAAAATGGAATGGTGTAAAAGAAAGCTTATTGTAAATGAGGTAGTTAGGCAAAGCATCTAAATGGAAATCAGGGGGTAGGGGAGATATGGTATGGATAGGGAATAATCATTCGGTTGTTGACAATGTCAGTCCTTAGGATGATTTGTACAGCATGGGGAAAGTTGGGTGGTTCAGCAATGGAAAAATTCGTATTGCTGTAGTAGCGAAAATGCATTGCTTCAAGGGCAATTTGGGAAAAATTACCTCACAATACCGACAGTAGATTTTTGAAATAGAGATTTTTTTTTAAAATAAGCGAAAATACTTGGGTTATCGGTCCTTGCATATTTCTGAAACCATACAGACAAAAAAAATGCTAAAAACGGAAAAATGATAAAATTTACTTACACAATACTTTATGTTCAAAACGTAACAAAAGCCATATAGTTTTACGAAAATGCATTTGGCTTTTAAAGAAAATTTTTAACGGCAGAAAACGACTATGGAGAACTTTTAACAGGTGAAACGACTTTGTCATTTACTTCAATAGCCTTGGCGAATTCAAATTTATCAAACGGTTTTATTAAAAGTAACCTGACTAACAAGCCATTCGGTATTGAAATTGGCTTTGTAACAGATGATGTAGAAGAAACAGTTGCGAAAGCTGTTGATGCAGGAGCAAAAGTTGTTGAAAATTCTAAAACAAAACCTTGGGGACAAACGGTTGCCTATGTGAAAGACCTTGACGGCTTTCTAATAGAAATTTGTACCAAGATGAAACAAATGTAATCGGGAAAATGGAATTAAAATGGCGGAAGAACTTATTCAAACTTGGCACCTCAAGGAAAATTATCCGAAAGTACGATGGAAGTTTATGCTACTGAAAAGGATAAATGTGAGTATCTTACAAGTATTGAAAATTTCCCCATGTTTGGATTTTAGAAAATGGAGCGTGGAAATTGGTTAAAGGATTAAGTTACGATCATAAAGTATTTGAAAAGCCTATAATGGAAAATCATCTAACCACAAAATCATGAGAAACAAACTTATATTATTCGTCTTTGGGAGCCTCTTTTTTCTTAGTTCGTTTACTAATAACAATACCAATGGAAAGCAACCGGCGTCCATTACGAGAACGACAAATCTTGTAAATGGAAATGAGGTGGAAAAAACCGTCATTCTTTTGGATAGAAATACCTCAAGGGAAGATGTGATTTACACCTGTGGCTTTTTAGCTAATGAAAATGTGCAGTTAACTTTCGACAAGCTTATAATCGGTAAAAGCTTTCTTGGGCTTGTGGGAAAAAACCGGATCAGGGTGGCTGAAGGAAACATTAAATTGTCCAATGGTTCCTCTCAGACTTTCAAAGCTAGGGGTGCATTTAGCTTTAAATCAATTAAAATACAGTACTCAAATACGGTAGCTACTAAATCATCGCAGATTGAAATGATTGAAATAATTTATTGATATAATAAAAGGTCTCAATTTTTCGTATCAACTATTATTGGAAACAGGATTATTGTTAAAATGAGAAAAATCTCTCATGATTTCATTAATACTTTATTTATAAAAAGCTAAGGTAATATACGAATTTTAATTAAAAATTAAAAAGAAATTTGAAAGAATATAGTTTAATTTTATATACTTTTCAATATTTTAAAAAATTTGTATTTGCCACAAATATCCTGTTATGCTAAAGATTTCTATAATACTCGTCTTTCTATCCTCCTTTTTAATACAAAACGTAAAGGCACAATCTACAATAGATTCAACCCGATTTAACAAAGAATTCTATAGTTTAGAGGAAGCATTACGAAATCCGGAAAATGTATTCAGGCTTAGTTTGAATAATCAAGAACTTTCAATTTCTGATACTATTTGGTCGAAATTTCTAAATCTTCAATACTTAAGTTTAAAAAATGACCATCTTAAACAGTTGCCTTCGGGAATTGGGGATCTAAAAAATCTTAAAGTGCTCGATTTAAGCGGAAACGATTTTAAAATATTACCATCAACCTTTAGCAATCTAACTAATTTGCAAGAGTTATATCTGAATGATAATAAAAACTTACTGTTACAAAAAACTATTCCGGTCTTAAGTAAATTACCCAAACTAAGAGCACTTCACCTCGAAAACGATGGATTAGAGAGTATACCCAAAAATATTTTTAAACTAAATCGGGTGGAATCGTTGTACCTTAACAACAATCAATTCAAGCAATTCCCTAAAGAGGTAAAGGGGCTGCCCAATTTAAGATATTTAGATTTTCACGATAATATGTTTAGGGTTCCTAATCCAGATATTATGAATCAAAATTTTGGTATTAAGATTAGATTTTAGGGATGACGATTAGTTTTACAAGTTTTGTAAAGACAAAATTTAGTATCGTTAATTAAATAAGTATTGGTTTTTCCCAAAATTCCAGAGTCCCAAATTACCTTTACTCAATCTATTAGAAATAATTTGGTTTATTTATATTGAGCAATGAGTTCCCGAAAAGATTTGGCCGATTACTATATTTTAAGAAGACTATAAAAGTCCTTATAAAACAATTAAAAAAAATAGGACAATATTTTTTTCTTAGCACCTGAATTTTGTTTTTCTTAGTGAAGCATTTTATTCCTTTATTTCGATGAACACCAAATTAATCGAAATGGATTACTCAACTTACTTCATTAATTAGCTCTCTTAAAAAAATCCTCATGATTAAACAAACTACTTCAATGTTATTGTTTTCCATTGTGCTTGCCAAGGGGATATTGAGGTGCAATTTTTGGATGTTTTGGGGAAGGTGGATAACTGGAGTATTAATAATGAGCAATTACTGATTAGTAGTGGAAAAAATATAGTGACAAAACTAAAAGCGGTACAAAGGGAAACAAATTAATTGAGTGGTACCTGGGATTTGAATTACATCTCAGGATTTCGCATTGCTTTTGATGGATTGTACCCTATGGAAAAACCAACCATATCATTTAATTTGGCATCAAACAAATTGAGCGGTAATACCTCCTGTAATGGTTTCAGTTCCTCATTCACTATAGATGGTAATCATATAAAATTTGCAGATGCTTTAAAGACTATTATGTTTTGTGAAGGTGGGGGAGCAGAGGCATTTTTAAAGATGCTGAAAGAAGTTAATAAGTATGCCCTTAGTGATGACTATATACTCACATTCATGATAGAAGATATTGCGGTAATGCGTTTTACAAAACGGAAATAATGATAAAAATCAGAAACATCTTTTTTTGTGCTGTTGTTTTAGTCAGTGTTTGTTCACTCTTAGCCTGTAAGCAGGTAAAAAATGTGACAAAGAAAGCAACGAGTATTAAACAGGTTGATAGCACAATAGCTTTAGGGGATAGTTCTACATCGGATAAAATAGAATATATAGAAGCCATTTATTTCAGGGCAAGCGGTACCGAACCTTTTTGGGGATTGGAAATATCTTCAAATAGTTTGAAGTTCACTTCGGTTAGTGAAGAATTTGAAATCTTTAATGCACCGCATACTGAACCAAAAAAAGCTATGGGCGCCAATGTGAAACTGTATCGCTCCGTGCCTGAAATAGGAGAAATCAAAATTCAAATTGAACAACAATCTTGTACAAATAACATGTCTGGTATAGAAAGTAAATATCAGGTTACGGTAACGCTGAAACGTAGTATTAATGAGGGATTTACGACGTTTAAAGGTTGTGGTAATTACATAACTGATTACCGTTTGCATGATATTTGGGCGCTCGATATTGTAAATGGGCAGCCAATTGAAGCGCAGCAATATGGCAAAGAACGTCCCTTTGTTGAAATTAATTCGTCGCAAAATACTTTCATGGGTTCTACCGGAAACCATAATATAAGTGGTAAAATATTCTGGGAAAAGGGGTTGTTGCAGTTTACAGATATTGTAATGCCACAAAACTTAAGTGAAGGTGAAAAAGGATTTATTAAAAGCCTTCAATTGGCTACAGGTTATACATTGGAAAATAGACTGCTACTATTATTTGATAATAAAAGGGAAATGATGAAATTCAGGAAAGCAGATTAATCACATTAAAAAAAGTAAATTATGAAACAGACTTTTGCCGGGACAGTTGTTGTTTCAATATTGAGTTCCTGCAATCATAATTCTGAAAAAGTCTTTACTACGCCGGTTGTGTTGGATGAAACAAAGATGGAATCAGAACATAGCTGCTATATCTATACTTCAAGCAAAGACACGGTGAACCTGTATCTTCAAATCGTCGGCAATTGCATAACCGGTGATTTATCATATAATTATTTTGAAATGGATAAAAATGTTGGAACCCTGCAAGGCATCATGAAGAGAGATACCCTTTTTGCAGAATATAAATTTATATCAGAGGGAAATGAATCTGTAAGAGAGGTTTTTTTTTAAAAGAAGGAGAATGATTTTGTGGATGGATATGGAGAAGCAGAAGAATTTAATGGGAAGATTATATTTAAAAGTACAAGTGGCTTGCGTTTCAATAATAATGTTATTTTAAGAAAGGTAGTATGTGACCAATAGTAACTTTGGTTTTACTACCTCCGTCAATGATTAAATTTTAATTCTTTTAAACAAAATAACTGTGTATAACCTTGCAGGTATTTCCTTTTCGGAATATTTGTCTTTTGTCTTTTATCGTTTTTTCGTTTAGGTAATTGGTTATCTAAATAAATGCAGAATGAAGTAGAAGTAAACATTTTCAAGCCCATTTTTCCCATGAGGTTTTAATAATGCCCCTAATGGAAAAAGTGGAATCTTGGTAAAATAAGCCATTAACGAAAATTTTGCTGCGGGTGTGCTGTTCGGGTATAATAGACAGAAACGAATATTTGAAACTAATTTTTAATTTTATACCAATTCTACACCATATTTCTGGCTGAAAGCACCCTATTTTCAATTTTCCGGGATACTTATAGCCGTTAACTTCCAAATCATGCTATTAAAGAAATCACTTAAGAAATTTGGCTATTTCTTCGCTATCCTCTTGTGGGTCGGCATTATTATTCCATAATCGCTTCGAATGCTTGTTGTAGGAGCGATTTCTAAGAGCTTTGCGCAAGATTCTTTTTGGTTCTATTTTTAGGGCAAATCTGTCACCCATAAAGGTGCCGATATTTTCGCTAATAAGAGTACTTTAGAAATTTCATCAACAAGCGGGTTGGTGCTGTACACTGGAAAAATTGATATGGGTGGCAACGTAGTTCTAATTCTTGGTCCTAATTGGTGGCTACATTATTACGCCCACTTACAAAATATTGCGACAAAAAAATTCGACTTTGTTACAAGTGTTTCTAATATTTGCACTATAAGGACAACTGTTAATGCTGTGGGTTAGCAACCTCACTTGCATTATGCTATCACTCCTTTATTGCCTTATATATGGCGTGTTGATAATTGTGCGCAAGGATGGAAAAAAATGTTCTTTTTAAATCCTGTTACTTTCATAAATGAAGCTAACGTAAGCAGGGATTGAAATTTCCGCTTAACTGTTGTTGTTATGAGATAGAATAATAGAAACGCTAACAGTATTTTAACGTTTTATTGTATGGTTAAGCCTTTTCAAATATCAACCGATTCTTTATTATTATTCTCCTGTTTAATTTTAAATTTTCCTTATTTCCGGACTGACGGGACATGAATTCTTCTATAGTAATAGTCTCTGAATTTCGGTAAATAATTCCTTATAACAACATCAATACTCAAATTAGCCGCGGTTCTATGCGGGTTGAATCCCTTTCCATACTAGCTTTTATCCCTCCCATGTTTAGGTTATACCACCATGGGAACGCTCCCATTCAATTAATTAATAGGCTTATCCGCAATATGTGAATATTGTAACTCATTTAACTAAATGTGTAATATTTATATTTTTTAAAGGGTCAACTTTACAGCTTGTTACTATGGCTATTACTAAGAACGAATAATTATACTCATTAACCTATAATTAAATGAAAGACAACTATCATTTTGTGGCCATTTCAGGAAGTTTAAGAAAGAAATCCTATAACACCATGGTAATAAAGGCCATACAACAACTTGAACCTGCAAATATTTATATAGAACATATATCTATTGCTAAAATTCCTATGTACAATTTTGATCTGCATGAAAAGTTTTTCCCTGAACCAGTTGAAAAATTAGCTACTGCTATCAATGTGGCTGATGCAGTCATTATCGTTACTCCTGAGTACAACTATTCTATACCAGGCGTTCTAAAAAATGTAATTGATTTTCTTTCCAAACATTCCTTGAAACCTTTCGATAAAAAAGCAGTGGGTATTATTAGTGCAAGTCCAAGCCTGCTAGGTGGTGTAAGAGCACAATATCATTTACGGCAAATATTGGTAGCCGTAAATGCGATTACTATGAATGTGCCTGAAGTCGTGATAACACAGGTTGATACAAAATTTGATGAAGAAGGGAATTTGAATGATGAAAAAACTATGATTTTTTTGGAGAAGTTTGTAGATGCTATTGTTGAGTTTACTGCTATTCTACAGTATGATGGTTTAGTATTGAACCATGACGAATAGAATCAATTTAGGTATATCGTTAAAAAAATTTAAGAATAAAAATTGGTATCTTATTTCTTTTCTTTCTACAGATCATTATGGTGTAATGATGGTCTCATTTACAATATTTAAATCTAAAGTTTTAAGATCATAGATACAAATCCTTCAAAGAATATCCAACCTTACATTTCCAGGATTTAAAAGATCGCCGTGGTTTTCAATGCCTACAAGCGTTAAAATGATTTATTAATAAGTTGAAGTTGACTTATGCATTCTTATTTCAATGAATAAAAATAGAAAGTATAACTATCAGTAGTCAATGTTTATAAAAGTATTTTATCGTAAAGGTATAAAGAAACATGACTGTAAGTACTAAAATTATATAATAATCTTTATTTATTTTCTTCAATAAATTTATTTAGATGTTGCTCTTTTAATTGATATAAGTATTATTTTCAAAGGCAATTGAAATAAAGTAAAATTTGCAGTGTGTTTGCTTCAAATGATCGGATCATGGAAGCGAAAATTTCGAAAATCAAATCTAAGAACTTTTCAATATAAAATATTACGCCTAAGCGATTTACAAATTTTTTTCAATACTATAAATATTTATATGTTTAACTACTTTACATAAAAGCGCGATAGAATGGATTATCAAGATCTCAAAAAATGTATAGATGCCTGCCTTGCCTGCGCTGAAGAATGCAATCATTGCGCTTACAAATGTCTGCATTCTTCGGAAGTAATACAGTATATTCGTTGTATTCAACTCAACCATGAGTGCGCAATTATTTGTTTTACGGCGGTCAGTACGTTGAGTTCGGGCAACAAATGGATTGGTGCTCTTTATCAGGAATGTGTGGAAATTTGTGAAGTTTGTACCGAAGAATGTGAGAAACATAACCATTTGGAATATTGTAATATTTGCGCTGAATTGTGCAGGAAATGTTCTGGAGAATGTGGGTCTATTTTAAAAATAGCTGCTTGAAAGTAGTTGACAAATTTACCTGTGTGAAAATCAAATCAGAATATAAGTATTTTGTCTGTTATTTTGGTGTTAGCACTTAGGTGCGTTTGTAGTAATTGGAAATTTATTAATCCATTTTTGAGATAAGAATATACTTGTCAATTTAAAACCAATTTAATTAATCGAAATGAAAACAGAACTAGAGTTAAATGAAATGATTTTGGGAATAACCAACAAAATCAGAGAAGCGAATCCTGAAATATTAAAGAAACTGAATGAAATGCCTATAACTGTTCCCTATAAAGAGAATCCAGAAATTACCGTTGAGACCTTAACAACCTATTATGATTCTCTTGTGGTGATTCTTGATGAATTTGTGAAGGGTACTGAAAATAAGAACTTGAATCAAGTGGATTACGTACCAGCAGCTGAAATTATAGCTATGGAACTAGATAATTCTTATCAAAATTTGAAAATAGAAATCAATAATTGTACCATTTCATATTATGATGCAGGAGAAGGGGAAATACCTGTTATATTTCTTCATGGATTTCCTTTTGATAAGTCTATGTGGAAGGGTCAGCTTGATAAGTTAAAATCTTTAATTCGTGTAATTGCATATGACATCCGTGGATTTGGTGAATCAACAGATGAGTATACACCGCTAAGTATTGATTTATTTAGTGAAGATGTAGTATCATTTATGGATAAATTAAAAATTGAGAAGGCCATTATTTGCGGCCTTTCTATGGGGGGGTATATTGCTCTGAATGTCATGAAAAGATACCCCCAACGGTTCGAAGCCTTAATTTTATGTGATACGCAATGTATTGCTGATACAGATGCTGTAAAAGAAAATCGTTACAAAACGCTTGATCAAATTAAGCTGAATGGTATAGCTGATTTTGGAGAAAAATTTAGTAAAAGTGTATTTCACCGGGACTCTTTAGTCAATAAAATCGAAGTATATGAAAACTTAAGAAGTGTTGTGTTTGCAAATTCAATTGATATAATTACCAACGGATTAAAGGCATTGGCAGAGCGTTCCGAAAATTGTTCCGGCCTAAATGCCATTCGCATACCAACACTTATTATTTGCGGCAAGGAAGATGAAGTAACACCTGTTGTACAGTCTGAATTTATGCATGAGCATATTGAGGGCTCTACTTTAAGGATTATAGATAATGCCGGACATGTTTCTAATCTTGAACAACCAAAAGAGTTCAATAAATATCTGCTTGAATTCCTGAATTCATTAAACGCTGTTAATATTATTACCTGATTCCGTTATGAATATATTTTGTTTATTTTGTTGCCAATCAGGAAAAGCGCTCAATGCACCGAATCTATAACAACCATTAGCGTTTTAAAGAACTATTGAAATATAATTGATCTTTTTTTGTTTTTTTTAGTTCTTTTTATCGGTCTTTCCTGTCTTTATTAGCTAAGAATGGAAGTCCCCTTGAATAGCCGCTTGTTATCAACAATCCTAATTCTCAAGAACGTCTTAATTTAATCTGCATTTGTTAGTAATTCATTTTTTTTCAGATTATGAAGCGAACCATTAAATATTACAGACTGATTTGGCTCAAACATGATCTGCCAGCGGGACTTTCAGTATTTCTTGTAGCACTCCCGCTTTGTTTAGGAATTGCTTTGGCTTCGGGTGCACCGGTTTATGCCGGACTTATTTCGGGAATGGTTGGCGGGCTAGTGGTTTCCTTAATCAGTGGTTCACAATTGGGCGTATCCGGACCTGCCGCAGGGTTGACCACTTTAGTTGCTGCCTCGATTATTTCTCTTGGTGACTTTACGATCTTTTTGTTGGCGGTAATGGTTGCAGGATTTTTTCAGTTGGTACTTGGATTATTTAAGCTTGGGGCAATCGCTAATTATTTTCCTTCTTCTGTTATCAAAGGGATGTTAGCAGCAATCGGGATTATTTTAATATCTAAGCAAATTCCTTTAGCTATGGGTTACGATCAACCCGACTTTTGGACAAGTGGTTTTCCGGAATTGTTTTCTCCTAAAAACTCTTTTGGAAATATAGATAACTTTAGTCAGCACATAACAAGAGGAGCCATTCTTATCACTTTTGTTTCTCTTTTTGTTCTTATTGGCTTGCAACAGCCCTTTGCTAAAAGGTTGAAAGTAATTCCAGCACCTTTATTGGTCGTTGTAACAGGCATTATCCTCAATATTTTATTTACGAATGCAGCATCTGGATTTTCACTCAAGCCAACCCAATTGGTAAATATCCCTTCCAATATTTTCGCCAGTATTTCTTTCCCTGACTTTTCAAAACTATTTTCTACGACAACTATTTGGAAAGACGGCATGATAATTGGACTGCTTGCAACCCTGGAAACTTTGCTTTCTACCGAGGCGGTTGACAAATTGGATATTCGAAATCGCATCACGCCGGTTAATCGGGAGCTCATTGCACAAGGTATTGGCAATATGACTTGTGGACTTCTTGGTGGTATTCCAATTACAGCCGTTATAGTAAGAGGTGCAGCCAACGCTGATGCAGGCGGGCGAACAAAACTTTCCGCTTTTACTCATGGGCTATTTCTTTTTCTTGCAGTTTTGCTTGTTCCGTTTTTGCTCAACAAAATTCCTTACGCTTCTCTTGCAGCTATTTTACTGGTAACAGGTTTCAACCTGACCAAACCCAAACTATTTAAGAATATGTGGAGTTTGGGATGGAAACAATTTATTCCTTTTGTTATTACCATTCTTGTAATTCTTTCTACCGATCTACTAATTGGTGTATCTATCGGGCTATTAATTTCTATTTATTTTATTATTCAAAATAATTTCAAGGCTGAATATAAAATCACCGAAACCCAACATCTCGGAATTGATAGCCATATCATCAAGCTGAATACCAATATAACCTTTCTCAATAAAGTGAAATTAAAAAATGCATTAGAAGAAATTCCAGCATACAGTGTCCTGATAATAGATGGTAGTGAGTGTAATTTTATTGACTATGACATTTTAGAAATTATAAGCGAATACCACAACAAAGCACACAACAGGCATATAGAATTACACTTAAAAGGAATTGAGAAAGTAAATGTCACGGCAGTGCATTGATGAAAATTTAAAGGATACGGTTAAATATTGGCCGAAAGGAGGTCTTTTGCCAGCGGGTTGATATATAACAAAAGATCCCCGCTTTTAACAAGTACAAGACTATACATAAATGTAGTAACGCAGTCGGGGGTCCTATTCTCTTTATTGGTAGCAGGGATGCCGGTTGTAAATATGTCCTGCTTATTGTTAATCCTGCCTTTTTATTCCATGCCCCGAAAAGGGCTACTGCTATTCTCAACACTGCATTTTACCCTAACCTATTATCTTAAATACTAACCCAAAGAGCCTGTTTACGCATTTAGGGTACCTGTTTACGCATTACAGATAGGTTTCTTTCTTGCACAATAATACTTTTGAATTTAAATAATGGAAGTGCAACTGAAAAAAAAGCGTGTGAATTCAAATTGGCGGGGAGAGCTGAAATGGATGATTCTTTGGCTTATCGCCTCGCTACTGATGGTGCTAATCATTTTTGGATAAGGCCATTTTTACTGATCTTTTTTGCATTTGTCCTTCCATAAAAATATATTTTATGAAAAATTTCCTTTTTCTCTTATTAAGCCTCGTAGCAGGCAATCTGTTTCTTACAGCCCAAAGCACCGCTGAGCGCGTAAAAAATAATGCCAAAAACAGTACAGAAAACAATGTCAATCGGAAAGTAGATCAGGGCATTAATGACCTGCTAGACGGTAAGCTTTTTAAAAGAAAAAAGAAGGATAAAAGTGCTGATGTTGATGACAATGAGAATGGGGAAGGATCCCCTGCCGAAGACAAGGATAAAGGAAAGAAGGCATCGGTTACAGGTACATCCACCCCACAGGATAGTCTTAAAATTTACCGCAAATTTGATTTTGTGCAAGGGGAAAAAATCCTTTATTATGAGGACTTTGAAAATGTGGCAGTTGGCGACTTTCCCACAGGCTGGAACACAAATAGCACTGCAGAAATGGTAACCCTTAGCGGCCTGTCGGGGAAATGGCTGAGCATTACCAAAGATGGTTTCTTTTCGCCTGATATGGTAAAGGATATGCCTGATAATTTTACCCTTGAATTTGATGTGGTAAACCGTTATCGCAGCAACAATATTTTACAGTATAACTTCATGATTTACAAAAGTGCCAATCCCCGTAAAGATATTGGAAAAGCCTATTTAACGGATGGGAGCTTTATGTTTAATTGGAGCGGATGCAGTGGTGGACTTGGTTACATAACCTATGAAAATGGGGAAGAGATGGGTAAAAACGAAGACCTTTCGTCCCAGAAATTGGTATGCCCCGGTGATGAATATGCTACTCCGGCCAAAGTTAAATTTTCGCTGTGGCGCCAAAAGAACCGGTTGCGGGTGTACCTGAACGAAGAAAAAGTATTGGATATACCGCAAGCTTTTAATAGCAGCATTAAATATAACGTATTTAAGTTGGGTGCGCAATACATGAATTACAGCAATAGCCGCGAAAACGACGACCTGTTTTTGATCAGTAATTTCCGCTATGCCATTGGTGCGCCGGATACCCGCAGCAAACTCGTAACCGAAGGCCGGTTTAGCACTACAGGTATCTTGTTCGATTTTCAGAAAGCAACTGTAAAAGCCGAGAGCTACGGGGTACTAAAGGAGATTGCCAATGTGTTGAAAGAAAATGCCACCCTCAACGTAAAAATTGTAGGGCATACAAGCAACGATGGCGATGCGGGTGCCAACCTTGAGCT
>JBBQXO010000104.1:0-16010 GCA_038209595.1 Chitinophagales bacterium | reverse complement strand
TTTTTTCAGACTTTTTTACCGATCCACCACTTCCATGAATGGATGCAAGTTTTCGATTGAAGGAAGGACCGAAATATTTTAATACCAATAGCATACCGATAATGGGTATCCCAATAGAAAAAATGGCTCCTATAAGAACAGGGTAGGTAAACAGGCCTTCGGTAAAAAGCGCCCATGCGGAAGCAAACCAATAAGGTGGGTACAAAAGAAACCACCCATTGCCTGAAATATTTAAGGCTTCAATAAGACTTTCCGAAATGATATGAGGTAATATCTGGTAACCACCATATACCCCGATTACCAGCCCGATTTGTATATAACTGATGATATTTTTAAACCTTTCAGGATGAGTAAATCGTAAAATGCCAAGGTAAAAGGCATTGATTAAAAAAATGCAGAACAAAATGGATGCAATCGTTAAAATGGTAAAAACAACCCCTTGCCAAACACCATACTTTACCAATACCAAAACGACAGAAGGTAGTGCCATGGGAATTGCTAATTTACTCAGATGGATAAGAATATGCAGAAGGCGGGAGGCTATAAAAGTTCGGTCATTCACTGGTTTGGGTAAAATGATATAGTTGTCTTTGTCATCTAAAAGAATTTTACTGAAATCCACAATTACGGCAAGCGACAGCATGACTATAAATATCGAATAAAATATCAGGCCTTGTAATAATAGATTGATACCAATAAAAAAGCTAATTAAAAAGAGCAGTCCTAATAGAAAAGAAACACCAATGGTAAGGAGTGTTGCGTTATTTATCTCCTCGTCTGCTTCTGGGTTGAAGTTGATTTTAAGGGTATTGGGCTGCCGGTCATCCATAAGGAGTTTGTGTCTCAAAATGGAATGAAGCATAACAGAATTGATACCCCATTTTGTGTACAATCCCGCTGGCATCAAAATGACTTTCAGCAACCACTTATTAAGAATGTTCATCTGGTAGTTTTAATGTTGCTTAAGGAATTTTACATTTGAAAGGATTCTAATATATCGGCGGCGGCATTTTTATCTTCTTCCTTAGCAGTCAGGCTGGAGAAAACTTTTTCAAGGCTTGTGTCCCCTCTCACTGATTTTAAGGATTCCATGGTACCGTCCGCAGCAATGCTCCCGTTATTAATCAGTACAATCCGGTCGCTTATTTTTTCTACAATATCCATCATGTGGCTGCAATAGAAAATGGTTTTACCGCTGGAAGCGAGTTTTTCAATCAGTTCTTTTACAATGATCACACTGTTGGCATCGAGCCCACTCAGGGGTTCGTCAAGGATAATGATTTCCGGGTTATGCAGGATACCCGAAGTGAGCAGTACTTTTTGCCGCATCCCTTTGCTAAAGGTCTCCATCCGCTGTCGGATATTATGCTTAAGCCCCAATGCCGTAAGGATTTTTATGATGCGGCTGCTGGCGATATCTCTGTCTAATCCATAGAGATCCGCCATAAACATCAGGTATTCTTCGGGTGTGAGTACATCATACAATTCGGCTAGTTCGGGTACATATCCAATCCGTTTTTTTACCTCTAATGGATCGTCTTTTACCGAAAATCCGCCTACCCGCACTTCTCCCTTAAAATCACCAAGCAGTCCGCATAAAATTTTTACCGTTGTGCTTTTTCCAGCACCATTGGGGCCAATATAACCGATCACTTCACCAGGATAAACAGACAGGTTGATTCCATTGAGTACCCTGCTGGAACCAAATGATTTATAGAGATCCGTAATTTGGATTATGGGTTTATTTTCTACCATAGTGTTTTGCTATTTGTAAAAATAAGGACTTTATTTATTTGGTGGAAAGGATATTTTAAGAGAGTGAAAGAACAATCGAAGGATGGCATATTTTCACCTAAATACCAGAGAGGGTATATTACCTTCACCGCCCGATGAAAAAAGCGTTGATTCAATTGCATGTGGCGGTATTCCTTTGGGGATTTACAGGTGTGCTAGGTCGTTTGATTACGCTGAATGAGGGTTTACTGGTTTGGTGGCGCATGTTTTTAACTGTACTCACCTTGTTGGTTCTTCGGTTTGCCCAAAAAGAGTTTGAACGCATTCCCTGGAAGGACGCGCTGAAAATAGGTGGGGTAGGGGCGCTGGTCGCCTTGCATTGGGTGGCATTTTACGGGAGTATCAAAATGGCCAATGTGTCCATTGCTTTAACCTGTATGGCAGCTAGTGGCATTTTTACCGCACTTGCCGAGCCGTTTGCTTTTAAAAAGAAACTTGACACTAGGGAACTTTTGCTTGGACTAATGGCGCTGTTTGGGATTGGTTTGATTTTTCATTTTAATCCTGAATACAAATGGGGTATTCTCGTAGGTATCCTATCCGTTTTACTGGCAGTTGTCTTTTCTATTTTCAATAAAAAACTGGTGGGTAAGTTTAATGCCAAAACCATATCACTATATGAACTGGGAGGCGGCTGGCTGGCATGGACGTTTTTGCTGCCTGTATATTGGTATTTTATCCCATCTTCTACATTCTTACCGCAGGGCATGGACTGGGTGTGGCTGCTTATTATGGCCTGGTTTTGTACAGTTCTATCGGTAAACCTGAGCCTGCAGGCATTAAAGCATATTTCGGCTTTTACCCAAAATCTCACCCTCAACCTTGAGCCCGTTTATGGCATTGTGCTAGCCTTTGTAATTTTTAAAGAAAATCAAGATCTGAGTCCCGGATTTTATTACGGTTTTGCCTTAATAGCGTTGGCGGTGGTATTGCAAATGCTCAGGATTACACGTAAAAGGACGCTGTAATCGTATTTACTTTTTTTTCCTTTGCCTTTACCCTTGTTTCAAGAAAACGGTTTCTGTTTTCTATTTGGTGTAAATTTGGGTTATCTCAAGGTGATTTCCTGATAAAGAATAATGACTATGGTAATATATGTTAAAAATATGGTTTGCAATCGTTGCATTATGGTTGTGAGGCAGGAATTGGAGAACCTGAAACTGCAACCGCTACATGTGGCAATGGGTGAAGTGGAGTTGAAGAAGCCATTGTCGGAAAAGCAGAAGCAGCATCTTAACACAAAATTGAAAATACTGGGTTTTGAACTGCTTGACGATCAAAAACAAAAGCAGATTGAAAAAATAAAAAGCCTGCTCATCCAACAAGTGCAATCGGGCGAATTGGAAGAACATTTTAGTATTACCGATTTTCTTTCAAAATCAATTCATAAAGATTACAGTCAGCTTTCCCGTTTATTCTCCGAGGTAGAAGGCATTACCATTGAGCAGTTTTTCATTTTGCAAAAGATAGAAAAAGTAAAAGAATGGCTTATTTATGCCGAACTAAATCTGAGTGAAATGGCATGGAAACTAGGGTACAGCAGTGTTGCTCATCTCTCCGCCCAATTCAAAAGAGTTACCGGTCTTACGCCATCAGCATTTAAAAAAATAGGTGGCAGCCGCAAATCGCTGGACGAAGTGTAACAAATAGATACAAATATTATCCATCATTCTGTAACATGCAGCCCATAGGGTTAATCTACCTTTGTGCTATTAAAATTAAACGAATGATACATACATATACGGTAACCGGAATGACTTGCGGAAGTTGCGAGGCAAAGGTAAAAGGAGGGCTGCTTTCTATATCAAATGTACTGGGGGCGGAAGTTTCCAATACCAATAATACTGCGATTATAGAAATGGAAAAACATATTCCACTAGCTGCATTACAGGCAGCATTGGGTGGTATTGACAGCAAGTACAAAATTTCAGCGGCAAAGCACGACGAACCAATCGAAGCGACAAAAAGTTGGGTTGTTGTTTACAAACCTATCCTGCTCATATTTGGGTATATCATGGTTATTACATTACTGATACAATTCATTCAGATAAGTTTCAACTGGATGCAATGGATGAGTCATTTTATGGCAGGTTTCTTCCTTGTGTTCTCTTTCTTCAAATTGTTGAACCTAAAGGGATTCGCTGAAAGCTACGCTATGTACGATATTATAGCTAAGAGATGGAGTGGCTGGGGCTACTTGTACGCTTTTATCGAATTGCTTTTGGGATTAGCCTTTCTATCAGGGTTTAATCCGCTGTTAACAAATGCTGTAACCCTTGTAGTAATGTCTGTTAGTATTGTGGGTGTTCTGCAAAGTGTTCTAAACAAACGTAAAATAAAGTGTGCCTGTTTGGGCGATGTTTTCAACTTGCCCATGAGTACCGTTACAATTATTGAAGATGCTTTAATGATTGGAATGAGTGCGGTAATGCTATTAGCTATCTTGTAAAATGAAAGTTGCAAAATCAATAGGGAAGTTCTTATGGAGGCTATTTAAAGCCATTTTTGTCCGTAAAAAAGACTGTTGTAAATAGATGATTAACAATTAAGTATAAAATCTTACCATAATTCTATAAATATTATCCTGAAAATTTGTTTTACCTTCGTAATTCATTTACATGAAGAGGTTTATCACAGCCATATTAGCTTTACTATATATAGGCACTTCTACTGGTGCTACTATACATACGCATTATTGTATGGGTAAACTGGCTAATTGGAGCTTGAGCGATAGCCAATCTAAAACCTGCCCCAACTGTGGCATGGTAAATGAGGACAATTCAGATAATGGTTGTTGCAAGGATGAACATCAGTTCGTAAAAGATGACTCTGTACAGAAGGTAACGGAAAATAATTATCAACTTTTGCAATTGTCTTTTGTTGCAATTCCCACCATATTTACTGAATTACCCATAGTAAGTATTTCATCTCTTACAGAAGAAAACCCTTTAAGCAATGCCCCTCCCCGAACGTCTAGTATAGCCTTATACATTTTTAAGCGCTCCTTCCTGATTTAGAAATTTTTATCTTCTTTGCCTGGCAATTCATATTGCCGGGCTATTGGCGTGTTATATGCCAAACTCTTACTTTTTTCCAACACTTATTAAATATTCAAAAAAATGAAAGCAATTAAAATGCTAATGATGGCGGCGTTGACCATCCTTTCTGTTGCCGTTTTTGCGCAGAATTCCAACAAAGAGAAATCTAAAATGAAAATGGAGCAAACAAGCAACACTTGCCCGATGCACCCCGATGCAACTAGCAATAAGGCCGGTAAATGCCCCAAGTGTGGGATGGAATTAAAAGAAAAGGCGGCTGGTACTTATGCCTGTCCTATGAAGTGCGAAGGAGAAAAAACATACGACAAGGCTGGGAAATGCCCCAAGTGTGGCATGAATTTGAAAGAAATACCGGCTGCAACCTTTGCCTGCCCAATGAAATGTGAAGGCGATAAAACCTATGATAAGCAAGGTAAATGCCCCAAATGTGGCATGAATTTAAAAGAAAAAGCAGAAAAAAAGGAAGATCACACAGGTCACAATCATTAATAATTTAAAAAATATAAACATGAATAAGATAATATTATTTGGCATTGCAGTGGCCGCCACAACAATTGCTTCCTGCACTAGTAATAACCATTCAGCTCAAGAAGATCATAGCATGATGAATCATGATTCAACCATGACCATGCAGGATGACAAAATGCCTGAGGAAGAAGTAAAACTCATATCAGCCACATTTACATCTGTTGATGCAGGAGTTTCCACTACCATAGAATCCATGCTGAACCATTACCTCGAAATCAAGAATGCTTTGGTTGAAGATGATTCTGAAAAAGCAGCCACTTCATCAAAATCTATACTAAGTGGAATGAAAGGCTTTGACAAATCACTGCTTACCGCTGAGCAGAAAAAAGTATATGATGCTATTGAAAGCGATCTGAAAGAACATGCAGAGCACATTTCCAAGAGTGAGCTCGATCTTCAACGGGAACATTTTATTATGATGAGTACGGATATGTATGATCTGGTAAAGGCTTTTGGAGCGGGCATGACTGTATATCATGAATATTGTCCTATGGCAAATGATAATAAAGGTGCTATGTGGCTGAGCGAATCAAAAGAAATACGCAACCCCTATTTCGGCGAAAAAATGATGACTTGCGGTAGTGTGGAAGGGATGTTTCAATAGGCAATGAGCAATGGGCAATGAGCAATGGGCAATAGGCAATTTGCAATGGGCAATTTGCAATGGGCAATGGGCAATAGGCAATAGGCAATGGGCAATGGGCAATGGTTAATGGGTAATAGACAATGAGCAATGGGCAATAAGCAATTTGCAATAAGCAATTTGCAATTGGTAATTTGCAATGGGCAATTTGCAATAGGCAATGGGCAATGGGCAATAAGCAATTTGCAATGGGCAATTTGCAATAGGCAATTTGCTATTGGTAATTTGCAATGGGCAATAGGCAATGGGCAATGAGCAATGAGCAATTTGCAATGGGCAATAGGTAATGGGTAATAGGCAATGGTTAATGGGTAATAGGCAATGAGCAATGGGCAATGGGCAATGGGCAATTTGGTAATGGGTAATGGTTAATGGGCAATGGGTAATGGGCAATTTGGTAATGGGTAATGGTTAATGGGCAATGGGTAATTTGGTAATGGGTAATTTGGTAATGGGTAAAGGGAATGGGCAATGGGCCATAACTTTAGGCGAAGCGAGACTCCTCGTTCCTCGGAGTGACGACTTTGGAGAGGCAAACCAGCCCGCATTAGGCGGGAGCAACCAAACCACAAACCACAAACCACAAACCACAAACAATAAACAATAAACAATAAACAAAAAATAATAAACAAAAAATAGCAAATCGTGTGCAAAGACGCTAGCCAAATTGCTGATTGCCAGTTGCTAATTGCTAATGGTGTTTTCCTGTTTTAAAACTACAATATGATTCCAAATATTATTTCCTGGTCTTTAAAAAACCGGTACATCGTTTTAATGATGGCTACAGGTTTGTTTGTTTGGGGTATTTTTAATATCCAAAAGAACCCAATAGATGCTATCCCAGATCTAAGTGAAAATCAGGTGATTGTTTTTACTGAATGGATGGGGCGTGGTCCGCAGATTATGGAAGATCAGGTAACTTATCCTTTGGTGAGCAACTTACAAGGGATACCTAAAGTAAAAAATATCCGGGGAACCTCCATGTTCGGGATGAGTTTTGTGTATGTCATTTTCGATGATGATGTAGATGTTTATTGGGCACGAACAAGGGTATTGGAGCGCTTAAATTATGCGCAAAGGTTATTGCCAAATGGAGTTACACCAACATTAGGGCCAGATGGGACAGGCGTAGGGCATGTATTCTGGTACACACTTCAAACCAATGATATCGATCTTGGGGAGCAAAGGGCTATACAGGATTGGTATGTAAAACTTGCCCTGCAAACAGTGCCGGGTGTTGCAGAAGTGGCTTCCTTCGGAGGGTTTGAAAAACAATACCAATTGGTTATTGACCCTGTAAAACTGCAATTCTATAACGTTTCACTGATGGATGTGATGACAAAAGTAAAAGCAAGCAATAACGATGTGGGGGGCCGAAAATTTGAAATGAGCGACATGGCCTACATCATCCGGGGGTTGGGATATATTAAAAACAAAGAGGATATTGAAAATATTGGATTGGGAAATTACAACGGTATTCCGGTAAGAGTGCAGGACATTGGAACAGTTCAAATGGGCGGTGATTTAAGGCTTGGCATTTTCGATGAAAATGGGGAAGGCGAAGTAGTAGGTGGTATTGTAGTGATGCGGTATGGAGAAAATGCAGATCAGGTTATAACAGCGGTAAAAGAAAAAATGAAAGATGTGCAAAAAGGTTTGCCGGAAGGTGTAACCTTTAAAACCGCTTACGATCGCAGCGAATTAATTGAAGCAGCCATTAGCAATATTAAAACAAAGTTGATTGAGGAGATGGCAGTGGTGGCCTTGATTGTTATCATCTTTTTGTTTCATTGGCGTAGTGCTTTAAGCATCATTATTCAAATTCCTATCACCATTTCGATAAGCTTTATCCTTCTAAACCTTTTCGGCATTTCTTCAAATATTATGTCTCTTACAGGTATTGCTTTGGCTATTGGGGTGATAGTGGATAACGGAATTATCATGAGTGAGAATGCTTATCGTCATTTATCAGATTGGCAAAATGAACACAACCCAAAAGCGTAAACCATGAAAAAACTATTTAATAAACTAAAAGGTAAGAAAGATTATTACCGGATTCCTGAGTTGGAACGGATGCGGTTGATTGAAAAAGCCTGCAATCAGGTTTCAAGGGGAGTATTCTTTTCTACCATCATTATCATAGCTTCTTTTTTACCCGTGTTTTTATTAACCGGACAGGAAGGAAAATTGTTTCATCCGCTGGCATATACCAAGACTTTCATAATGATTGTGGATGCCTTGCTTGTAATAACATTGGCTCCGGTGCTTATTTCCTTTTTTATGAAAGGCAGGTTCACACCCGAATCAAAAAATCCGGTTAACCGGATATTGGAAAAAGTGTATGAACCAATCATTCGCACATGCATAAAGTGGCGTAAAACAACCATTGCTGTAAATATCATTGCATTGGCAATAAGTATTCCTATGCTTATGAGTCTTGGAAGGGAATTTATGCCTCCATTAGATGAAGGGTCTATCTTATTTATGCCCGTAACATTACCCGATGTATCCAATAGCGAAGCAAAACGAATTTTACAAGTACAGGATAAATTAATAAAATCTGTGCCGGAAGTAAAAAATGTGCTGGGAAAAGCAGGTAGGGCAAATACCGCAACAGATAATTCTCCCATCAGTATGATTGAAACTATTATTTTACTAAAGCCACAAAGCGAATGGAGAAAGGATATTTCTAAAAACGATATTATCAATGAACTGAACGCAAAACTGCAGATACCCGGAGTAACCAATGGATGGACACAGCCGATTATAAACCGTATCAATATGCTGTCAACAGGTATCCGAACAGATGTTGGTGTAAAAGTATATGGACAAAATCTTGATACCATTTATGCATTTGCAGAAAAAATTAAAAGAGAACTGGAAGGTATAGATGGAGTAAAAGACTTGTATGTGGAACCTATCACTGGTGGAAAGTATATTGATATTGTTGTGAAACGGGACGAAATCAGCCGATATGGATTAACAGTTGATGATGTAAACAATGTAGTAGAAATAGCACTTGGTGGAATGAGATTAACAACAACCGTTGAGGGCAGGGAGCGCTTTTCAGTTAATGCAAGATTTGGACAGGACTTTAGAAATAACCTGGAAGCATTAAGACGATTACAGGTGCAAACCATGAATTACGGCCCCGTTCCGTTGGATGCAGTGGCAGATGTAAAAATTACAGAAGGCCCTCCTATGATCAATTCTGAAAATGCCATGTTGAGAGGTACCGTATTATTCAATGTCAGGGAAAGGGATTTGGGCAGTACAGTCAATGAGGCGAGGGAAAAACTGGATAATATGATCGCCAAATTACCCAAAGGCTATTTCATGGAATGGAGCGGTCAGTATGAAAACCTGATCCGTAGTGAAAAAACATTAAAGATGATTTTGCCTATTGTATTATTCATCATTTTCATCTGTATGTATTTTGCATTTCATTCAGCGAGAGAAGCATTTCTTAGCCTGATTTCCATTCCATTTGCATTAATCGGTGGTGCGTTCATGATTTATTTCTGGGGAGTGAATTTGTCTGTTGCTGTGGCTGTAGGTTTTATTGCCTTATTTGGCTTGGCAGTACAAACCGGAGTCGTTATGGTCATTTATTTAAATGATGCCATGCAGCAGTTAGTAGAGAAAAAAGGCAATTCTAAAGAAACCATTACAAATCAGGATTTAAGGGAGTACATTATTGAAGGTGCAGCCAAACGCCTTCGTCCTAAATTGATGACAGTAAGTGTATCACTCTTTGCATTGATACCCATTCTTTGGAGTCATGGTGTTGGCAGCGATGTGATGAAACCCATTGTATTGCCTATGGTTGGTGGTGTACTCACATCAGCTACTCATATATTATTAGTTACCCCTCTGATTTTTTTAATGGCTAAAGAATATGAACTGAGGAAACATGGTAAGATAGACGTGTTGGAAACAAATCATTAATAACTGGCTGCAGAAAAATAAATTGAAATGAAGATTTTATTAATTCTAATTGGAGGAATACTTTTAAATCCTATAGCATGGTCACAACCTGTACTGAGTATGCAGGAAATACAATCTGCCATAGAAAAAAATCATCCAACCTTAAAGATGCTCGATGCAGAAGCCCGTTCTATGAATGAAGCGGCAAATGGAGCATATAGCTGGATGCCACCTGAATTGGGGGCAGGATTCTTTCAAACGCCTTATGCACCCGGTAAGTGGAAATCAATGGATGGTCAGCCGGGTATGGGTGCGTTTATGATTTCTGCTCAGCAGATGTTTCCAAATAAAAAAAGGCAGCAGGCGGAATATGATTTCATGAAAGCGCAATCAACCGTTGAATTGCAAAAAAAAGAGGTGGTGATCAATGAATTGCTTTTTATTGCAAGAAAAAACTATTACGACTGGATTGTTTTGCAAAAGAAATTAAAAGTGCTGGATGTAAATGACAGGCTTTTAAAATTTATGATGCAAAGCGCTGAAATAAGATACAAAAACGGTTTGGGAAAAATAAGTGCCTATTACAAAGCCAAAGCAGCATTGGCAAATGTAGAGAATATGAAACTCATGTTTGAGAACGACATCGTACAAAAAAGAATTGCTATTAACACAGCCATGAACCGCGGTGCTGATGAAATATTTTATGTAGATACCAATTATTTATGGGTTGATTTTAACAAACAAATGTTTGATTCAGTAGCATTGATAATTCAACGAAGCGATATTGAAGTGATTGACAGGTTGATAGAAGTGAACAATCTGGAACGCAAGGCAGAACTGGCAAAACTAAATCCGGAGTTCGGAGTTCAGTTTAGTCATATGACAGGCTTGGCAAATCAGCCTCTGATGTTCACTGCTATGGCTATGGTAAAAATCCCAATGGCTAAATGGTCCTCAAAGATGAGCAAAGCAAAGGCTGAAAGCCTTGTTTGGCAAAATGAAGCGTTGAAAAATCAACAACAAATGATTGTGAATGAGGCATCTGGAATGGCAAGCTCATCTTATACCGAACTGGAACTCAAAAAGAAGCAGATGTTGTTGTATGAACAGCAGATCATACCTGCCATAAGAAGAAATTTTCAAACCATGCAATTGGGATATGAGCAAAATACAGAGGAGCTCTTTGAACTCTTTGATGCGTGGGAGGCTTTAAATATGACACAATTAGATTATTTTGATCAGTTACAGAAAGCATTACAGATGCAGGCGGAATTGATGAGGATTATGGAGATGAAATGAGCAAGGAGCAATAGGCAATAAGCAATGAGCAATAGGCAAAGAGCAATGGGGAATGGGCAATGGGTGGTGGGCAATAGGCAATAGGCAATTAGCAATGGGCAATAGGCAATAGGCAATAGGCAATAGGCAATAAGCAATAAGCAATAGGCAATAAGCAATAGGCAATGGGCAAAAAGCAATAGGCAATATGCAATTAGCAATATATACTTACGATTAACAGAGCATAGAGATAAATTGAACGATATGAAATATTTTTTAAAAACTCGGTTTCAGGAGGTGAAAAATGAGCAAAGGACTATGAGATCTTTAAAGAATTTCATTTTAAAAATGGCCTGTTGCTTATTGCCTATTGTCTTCTCAGGTTGTAAGACGAATCAATCACCTGAATATACTTACACCTGTCCTATGCCAGAGGATTCAGTGTTTACCAATAAACCCGGGAGTTGTCCAAAATGCGGGATGGATTTGGTTCTAATGGATGATCATACCATGCAAGATCACATGAATATGGACGACAGTACTCAATCAGATGTAAAGAGCTTTACCTGTCCCATGCATCCACAGGTACAAAGTGATACTGCAGGGAACTGTCCCATTTGCGGTATGCTATTGGAAAAAGTAAAATCGGGAAAAGACCCCAATGCTGTTTCTTTAAATACATTGTTGAAACCCTCCAACCAACAGGTTATTGCAAATATTCCGATGGTTCACATGGTGGATCGGGAAGAAGATATTGAGATGGAATCTTATGGAATTATAACCTATGATACCAGGTATATGGGTGTTATTTCATCTAATTTTTCAGGAAGGATTGAGAAGCTCTATGTAAAGTATCGCTATCAGAAAATAAGTAAAGGTCAACGCATCATGGACATATACAGTCCAGAATTGATGACTGCACAGGAAAACTTATTGTTCTTATTAAAGAACGATCCAGAAAATACCATACTGATCAATGCATCTAAACAAAAACTGATTTTACTGGGGTTGAGCAATCAACAGGTAAATGAAGTGATCAAATCTGGCAAAGTAAATTACTCAGTGGCTGTTTATAGCAATTACAGTGGACATGTACATGAAAGCAATGGCTCAGCCATGAATAGTAATCAGCAAGTTGGCATGAGTACTTCTGCTATCACAACAGCAGAACTTTCGGTTAAAGAGGGAATGTATGTACAAAAGGGACAGAATATTTTCTCCGTATATAATCCCAATAAGGCATGGGCTGTATTGAATATTTTTACGGGGCAGTCCGCAATGGTTAAGGTTGGCAATAAGGTGCGGATTACACCTGAAACAGATCCTTCAAAAGATTTCAGAGCCTCTGTTAGTTTTATAGAACCTTTTTATAGGGAAGGAAGCAAAACATTAACTGCAAGGGTTTATTTCGATAATGCTGTTTCCAAAATCCCCATTGGAAGTCAGGTGAAAGCTACCATTTTTGCAGGGGAACGCTCTGCCAACTGGTTGCCTGAAGAAGCCGTTTTGTCGCTGGGTTTGGATAATGTAGTTTTTGTCAGAAACGGCGAATCTTTTTTGGCAAGAAAAATAGAAACGGGAATTAATAATAAACACCTTGTACAAGTATTAAGTGGGTTGGAAAAAATTGAAGCAGTGGCAGCAAATGCACAGTACCTGATTGATAGTGAAAGTTTTATTAAGACGAATTAGCAATAGGCAATGGGCAATTTGCAATGGGCAATGAGCAATTAGCAATGGGCAATTAGCAATGGGCAATGAGCAATTAGCAATTAGCAATAGGCAATTAGCAATGAGCAATGGGCAATAGGCAATGGGCAATAGGCAATTGGCAATTGGCAACATGCAATAGGCAACATGCAATGGGCAATGAGCAATTAGCAAAGGGCAATTGGCAATAAGCAAAGGGCAATAGGTAATAGGCAATGAGCAATAGGGAAAGGGCAATAGGCAATGAGCAATGGGCAATTAGCAATGAGCAATGAGCAATTAGTATTATTTTAATTTAAAATATAATTTTATGAGCTATATGAAAATTAAAGACACAAAAGTTTATAAGCTTGCTTTTCAACTAGCCATGGAAATTTTTGAATTATCAAAAGGATTTCTAAAGGAGGAGACGTACTCACTTACAGATCAAGTAAGGCGATCAAGCAGAAGCGTATGTGCCAATCTTGCAGAAGGTCATAGAAAGAGATTATATCCAGCATATTTCATTTCAAAAGTATCAGACTCAGATATGGAAAATACTGAAACACAAACCTGGGTGGATTTTGCTTTGGCATGTAAATACATAACGGAAATAGAGTATAATCAGCTTTTAACTTTATCAGAACAGGTAGGAAACTTACTAAACCATATGATTATGAATCCTGAGAAGTATAAATAAGCAAGGGGCAATTAGCAATTAGCAATGGGCAATGAGCAATAGGCAATGGGGAAAGGGCAATGGGCAATAAGCAATGGGCAATAAGCAATGGGCAATAGTCAATGGGCAATAGTCAATGGGCAATAGGCAATAGGCAATGAGCAATGGGCAATGGGCAATAAGTAATGGGGAAAGGGCAATAGGCAATAAGCAATTTGCAATGGACAATGAGCAATTAGCAATGGGCAATGGGGAAAGGGCAATGGGCAATTTGCAATAAGCAATGGGCAATGGGGAAAGGGCAATGGTCAATAGAGAATGAATTTTTTAATGAAAAAAAATAAAAAAATGCAATATTCAAAATATAATATTACTATCAAATTAGGAATGGAAAAGTTTAATTTGGACTTTCAAATTTACCTATTGCTTATTGCCTATTGCCTGCTAGTATTTTCTTGTAATAGTGAAAATGAAACCGCCATAAACAAAAATGAATATTACACCTGCAGTATGCATCCGCAAATCATGCAGGACAAGCCCGGCCTCTGCCCTATTTGCTATATGGATTTAATTGTTGTGAAAAGAACCAACACTGCACCCAATGAAATTATATTAAATGATGAACAGATAAGGCTAGGCAATATTCAAACGGATACCATTCGGAACGGAACCATCGGAGATAAAGTAGTTTTAACAGCAACCTTGAATACCGATGAATCAAAAGTGAACAGCATCAATGCCCGGATCATGGGTAGGATTGACAGACTTTATTTTAAAAATATTGGTGATTATGTTACTAAAGGAGCCCAACTCTATGATTTGTACAGCGAGGAACTGAATAATGCCAAACAAGAATACATAGCAGCGCTCGAAAAATTACAAACTCTGGACAATTCAATTATTGATTTTAACCGCCTTGTACAAAGCGCAAAAAGAAAATTATTGTTATGGGGCATGAGCGAAGCGCAGGTGAATGAATTGGGAAAAACAAAAAAATCATCTCCATTAACGCCCTTTTACAGCGACGCATCTGGGTACATAACTGAATTACCTGTATTGGAAGGACAGTATGTATCAGAAGGAATGATGATTGTAAAACTTGCAGACCTTTCTTCTTTATGGGTGGAAGCACAGGTATATTCATCACAACTTTCTGCTGTTAATTTACAGGGTACAGCTATTGTCAATATTCCTGATTTACCTGGTAAAGAATGGAAAGGTAAAATTGAATTTGCCAATCCGGAAATCGTACAAGACAGCAGACTTAATCTCGTAAGGATAACCATACCCAATCAAAACGGAATTTTAAAACCCGGAATGCCGGCCTATGTAAGTATAAAGGGAAAGGAAATAAAATCACTTTCTCTTCCTGTAGACGCAGTATTGAGGGATGGGAAAATGAATATAGTGTGGGTACGGTCTGGCGAAAACAGTTTCAAAATGAAAATGGTGGAAATTGGTATTGAGAGTGGAGATCGTTTAGAAATAACATCAGGTTTACAAAATGGAGAAGTAGTGGTTATGAGCGGAGCATATTTATTGTACAGTGAATATGTATTTAAAAAAGGCAACGACCCGATGGCAGGAATGAAAATGTAGAAAAAAGGACAATGACGTTCGTACCAAAGTCAATATGGAATAAAGCTCTATTGCTTGTGTCAACCTTTTTTTGGATTGATACAATATATGCCTAAGCCAAAGAAAAATAATACCTTTTCAATACCCACGGCTTCAATTAATACAATTAATAAAGTATCAGATACCATAATTAATCTGTTAAAAAGATCCTGTTATGATTATCACAATAATAATACCCAGTACCCTTAGTACAGCAATTAGCAACCATTTGCCTGGAACCTAAACAAACTCATAGGTCAAGGGAAAAAAGAATTGAATTTTGATGAATGTGCAAAATATACTATCAGATAGCAAAAAAAGCAAATTTAAATCAATCACCAATCAATTAGAAGATGGAGAGATGCCATTAAAATCTTACAGGCGGCTACATCTGAGGCACGCTTAAACAACGATGCAAAAAAGCTGATAATTAATTGGGTAAATCAAAATTTAGATAGTTTAATTTGAAATAATAATTATATAACAACTATACCTACTCTTATAACCAATAGTACAAAAAAGAATCGCTAAAAAAATCATAGAATAATACATCATTCCGACATTAGAGCATTATAAATGGATACAACCGGGCACCATCGCGTTTGATTATAAAACCTTGAATTAGCATGGGCAGAGTCAAATACATAATTGAAAAGCCGCAATATTATATCTATAAATTGATATTACTCATCCAATAAATCATAAGATGAAGGAGGTTATTTACAAATATGTGAATTATGTAACCCTCATCAATAATTGTATAATATATAAAAGTTATAAATTATATACCTTTTCC
>JBBQXO010000103.1:0-16047 GCA_038209595.1 Chitinophagales bacterium | reverse complement strand
AACCATCCCGCATGAGGCGGGAGCAGCCAAACAAAAGAAACAAAAAACAAAAAAATCACTTATGCCGAAACCAGCAATCCTTCCTTCCTTCTTCGTATAGCTTAAAAACTGTATTCACGGGTGCTCCATGCACAAGGGCTTCGCCAAAAAAAGAACGGGCTATAAAATTGAAAGCCCCCATATCGCCGGTATAGGCCGTGGGATTATGTTGATTATATTGTTCATGGAAATTGCAAAGAGCATCTAAAAAAGGGCCAATCAATTCTTTCCTTCCGCCGATAATGCCACAATTGAGCAGGGTTTGTTTTGCAAAGGTTGCTTCAAAAAGCGCATAGGCTTTCGATTGCTCCCTGAAATGAGTACCATGGTCCCGCATCCATTCATTATCAAGTGGCTTGGGCTCATCGCCACAAAAAAGTTTAGGGGGATTTTCTATAAATAATGGATCGGTAAAAGGGTTACGCTGCATCACTACGTCTGTAGCATCGGTCATAAAAACGGAGGCTGAAAATTGTTCCTGCTTTTGAAGATAATCCCGATAAGCAAAGTACCGGAATACATTGGGGCTGTAGGTTTCATTATACACCACCCGCTCAAATACGAGCAATGGATGTGCATAACGGGCGCAGGTTGCTGCAGTAAAATGATTGTGAAAAATAATGGCTTTTACTCCTTGTGCTACCAGCGAATTCAACCAAGGTTCCAACATGCTGAAATCATCCTGAGGAGAAATAGCCTGCCTGTTTACATCGAACACGCCGGCTATATGACAGCACAGCACACATCCGGTATTGCTGTTGTCCTTAGTCATCAGGATAATTGAGCCTGCAGATCTTGTGCATGCTTATTTTGTTTCAGCAAACTGCAAATGCTGCCGGGAATATTTCTATAATAAACATAACTCCTCAGATCTACTTTCCGTACAATGTATTCCATGGCTGCCTGCTCATAAAAACGAGCATCTGCCGCATAAGTACTATTGAAACGATATCGGCTGAAAACCTGCCTTTTTCCAAACAAGGTGGCAAATAAGATACAGTCATCCACATGAATCATCTTGCTGTTGTCGTGACGATCAGGTACATAGTAGTCAGCCTCATCATCCACCACCGTTTCGGTTTGAGAGGCTATAAGGTCGGCAATCGCCATTTCTGCCAGACAAAGACTCAGATGATTGGGTTTAAATTCATCATCTGCATCCAAAATGGTAATATACTCCCCCCGGCTGATTGCAATGCCGCGGTTTATAGATTCTGATTGCCCGCAATTGGGATGACAGAGGTATTTGATTTTTTCAGGAAATAGTTGCACATAGCCTGCATATTCATTGGCCAATGAAGAAAGACTTCCATCATCAATAAATATCAATTCAAAATCCTGTAGATCCTGCCTGAGTACCGAATCAATAGCTCTTTTTACTAATGGAAAAGGAGTATTAAAAACGGAAAGCAGGATCGAAATTTTCGGTAACAAAAACATGTATTTTATAAATAAAGAATGCAACGTTAGACTCATTTTACCAGATAGCCTGTTAAACATTATTTTATTTACGTTATCAATGAGCAAAAACGGTTCCCTCAACCGGCCACCAGCAAGGTCTTCGAAGCTTTCCCGGATTTTTTTAACAGCCCTTGTTTAAGTAAAATTATGTTTAAGAATTTTCGGTCAAATTTTGGCTTTAACCAAACTATACCACAAAACAACACCGCATAACCCGACCACCCTTTTTTCATTTTAGCAGAGCGTGATTTGAATGGTGGTTAATATTTTTTTTTTGACCGCCCTCGCTACCTTTAACCACAATATTTGCATAGCTATGTCATCTGCCTCTACCATCCGGATTGCCGGAAAATCAAAAAATCCATTTACAGTAAACCGCTTTGGATATGGCACCATGCGCCTCACCGGGCCTGGCATTTATGGCGAGCCACCCCGTCGAAAAGAAGCTCTTGACATTCTGAAAGAAGCCGTAAATTCCGGTATTCAGTTTTTAGATACCGCTGACTACTATGGCGAAGATGTGACTAACCGCCTGATTAAAGAAGCCCTTTACCCTTATCCGGATGATCTTGTGATATGCACCAAAGTAGGTGCCACCCGCAAACCCGATAAAAGCTGGATGCCTTTTAACCGCCCCGAAAACCTGAGGACAGCCATTGAAAACAACCTGCGCACCCTCAGGACAGACATCATTCACCTGGTGCATTACCGGGTTTTCCCGGGAAACGACATGCCCCTTGAACTAGCTCTTGAAACCATGTTTACCTTACAAAAAGAAGGGAAAATTCTCCATGTAGGCGTAAGTAATGTGACCCGGAAAGAACTGGAAACAGCGCTGAAAACAGGCCCCATAGCCACCGTAGAAAATATGTATAGTCAGGCGCAAAGAACCACCCTGACAAATCATCTTGGCGAAAACCGGGGAGGAGAAGAAGTCATCGATCTTTGTGAAACCCACGAAATCCCACTGATACCTTATTATTCTTTGGTAAATACATTTTCAAAAAAAGACATTCGGATGGAAACGATTGGAGCGAAATATAAAGCCACGCCGGCACAGGTTCAGATAGCCTGGCTTTTACACCGCTCTCCCTGGATTTTGCCCATTCCGGGGACCTCCTCACCCGAGCACTTCAGAGAAAATTTGGCGGCTGTAAAACTATCGCTAACAAAGGAAGACATGGAAGAACTTGCATAAAGCTGTCTGCCATCAGGCAAATACTTCTCCATCCCTTTCTGTCAATGCGCGGAAAGCCTGCTGCAAAGTGGCAAATAACGAAGAACCAGAACGGTTTTCAATCATCCGCCCATCAATGGCAGCTACCGGGGTCAATTCGCCCATGGTGCCTGTGGTAAAAACAGTATCCGCATTGTACATTTCCACCAGCGAAATATTGCGCTCCGTACAACTAACCTGTAGCTTTTGCGCCAGATCAATCACTAGTCCGCGGGTAATACCGGGCAAACAGGCAACTGCAAGCGGAGTATGCAGCAAATTGTTTTTAATCATAAAAACATTCGTGGCATTGGTTTCCGCCACAAACCCTTGCAAATCGAGCATCAACGCATCATCGGCACCGGCATAATTGGCTTCAATTTTTGCCAGAATATTATTCAGCAGGTTGTTGTGGTGTATATGCGAGTCGAGGGTTTGCGGGGAGTTACGCCGTATTTGTGAGGTTACCAGTTTTATACCAGTTTCGTTATCGTACACCGGAGGCTTCCACTCAGCCAATACAATCAGGCAAGCACCCGACTGATTCAGCCTCGGATCCATTCCCGAAGTTATTTTTTCACCACGGGTCAGCGTAAGCCGGATATGCGCATCATGATACATCTCATTGGCCAGCAGCGTTTGCACCACAGCATCCCTTATAAATTCTTCTGAAGGAATGTCTGTAAAAGCCAAAGCTTTAGCAGATTCATACATCCTGTTGATATGCTCCCGGAAACAGAAAATCCGTCGGTTGTATATCCGTAACCCTTCCCAAACCGCATCGCCTCCCTGCACCGAGCTATCAAAAACAGACACTTTGGCATCGTTACGATGCACTAGCCGGTCTTTTAAAAAAACCTGTATATCTCTGTTTTGTGGCAAAAATTTTTGTTGCATTGATTAAGCTTTTACAGAGGCCTCATATAATTCGTGGTAATAAGGAAGCGCTTTCAGATAAAGTGCCTGCCCGGATGCGCTAAGCTCAGGCTCGGCAGACCTTGTAGCTTCAAACCCAACTGATCGATGCACCTGATTGTACCAATAACTCGCCCAAATGCCATCTTCGGGTCGTGCTCCGGCAGTCCAATGCAGCATATCCGGGTAAAAAGGAATGCCCACTGCTGAGCAAATTCGTACCAACACACGCTGCGGATTGGCCAGCAATTCACCTGAATCCAAAATTATGTGATTGTATCCCTTTTCTTTTGCCAACCGGTACAATTCCCATTGCTTTTTTATCCCGATATCTTCGAGGGTCGGATTCTCTATCACCTTTGAATAAGAGGCAATAATTTTTCTGGGATCACGGATAAAAAACAGGTTGACCATTTCTTCCATAAAACTTGTATCAAGTTCTATGGTTTGGTGCGCCATATGTTTAAAAAAAACAAGTGATTGCTCATAGCTACCTAGCATCACTTTTTCAATTACTTTTTTTGCATCACATTCCATATCGGCCATTATCTCTTCCCTGCCGGGATGTTCTGCACCACTTACTTTTAAATAATGACCGTATAATGGCTCATCTACTACCACAGCATCCGGGCGTTGTGCCCAACTGTACATCAGGGCAGTTGAAACATTGCGGGGGCTGCTAAACAAACAAATCCTTTTCGTTCCCATGCTCATACAGAGTCAAATATTCAAAAAAAATAAAATGTAGCCAAACAGAATAAATTTAAGGAAACAAAAATAACCGGTGCCCCTTTACAAAAACATAAATCATTCAATACCAAATAACAAAGCGGGAAAAGCTATTAAGCTATCGCAAAGGAGCTTGCTTTTTCTCCCCCGCAAGGTATTTTTTCCGGATAATTATTTCCACAGGTACTTGCTGCAATTTACTTTCCAGCCAACTGATCACATCGAGGTAGGCAAAAGCCCGTGCTTCTGTGGTTTGCTTTTCATAAGGCTTTATTTCATCCAATAGTTTTTGCAGGTAAGGCCCCATATCCCGGACCGGTACATTGAAAGTGGCCCGCAAAAAACGGAACATCGCTTCTTCCACCCGGCTCAGGTTTTCCATTTTAGCCATAAACCGGTAAACCGATTTTACGAGGTAAGGCAAAATTTCAGTTGTCCCCAGCTCGAAATGCGCTATCAGATGAAGCAACCGCGCATAGCATTGTAAATCAGTACGCAAGTCTACTTTCAGGTGTATAATCTTATTGAGGTATTCCACGGTATTGTCAAAATCGCTGCTGCCAAAATAGAGGCAGGCTATTTTATAATAAAAAACCAAAATCCGGTGACGGTCCATATACAAAGCATTCTCATCCAGGTAGGTCTCTATTTCGGGAACCAGTTTGCAACCTTCGGTAAAATTACCTGTAAAATAGTAAGAATGAATTTTGGCTACATACAGATATACAAAAGCCTGTATCCTGAAATTATCATTGGCCTGTACCACCGCACTATTGAAAAAAGCCTCAAACTGCTCCAGTGCTTCAAAAAAACGTTTTCTGTTTCGCAAATCATAATGTGCTCCCAGCAAATTATGCAACCCTTTAATATATTGTATGGCTTCCACGGCAAACATCTGCGGCTCGCTCCTAAATAAATCAACCCACCTTTGGGCATATTTATAGTAGGTTAAAAAATCGTGCCGGATAAAAGAAAGCCAGCAATAACTTTGATACAGATACAACCGGCAGTAAAACCAGTCAGGCGGCGGGGGCTTTGCAGGAGCATGGGCATCAAAATAGCCTTTTACTTCCAGCCCTTCTTCCACGCTGCGGGCATGGCCGTTTTTTATATACCAGGCGTACAGTTGCAGACTCAGATTGCTCAAACTATTGGCCATTTGTACCCTGTTTTGCACCTCATTGCTTTCTTCGGCAAGCGCTTCTGCCCGATGCTCCATACTTCGGGTAATGTACATGGCTTCAATCTTTTTCTCGAAAAACAGCGCTTGTTGCTGATGGGTGGTTTGGTGAAAATGCCTGGCAAGCGTTTTGTGCCGTTCCAGTGCTTTGAGTGCCTGCAAGTAAAGCCCCTTATTATACAGGATCCGGGCATGATCCATCAGTTCATGCAACTGCAAATCCACGTTATCCTCTTCGCGGATCAACCGAAGGCTAGCAAGAATCAACCGGTATAAGGCAGATTTCAGATTACTCAACTGCGCTTTCGATAGCTGCCTGTTTTTTGCAAGCAACTCGGACTCTTCATATTCATCCATCCGGTCAAGAGCATCAAAAAGTACCATGGTTTTAAGCTCCCCGGCAGTATTGTGCCGTTGTGCATACAACTTCAGGTTCCTTTTTTCCCCCTTACCCAGCGATTTTATCAACTGGAACAACTCATCCCTTTGTCGGTTAGGCATTGTAAAATTCTGGTGTTAAAATCCACGTCATCACTGGCTTTCAGGCCGATTAGCTCCCCGTAGGAGCTGTAAAACTCCTCCAAATTTACATCGATTCCCCCATTTTACCCACCTAACTTCGGCGGGCAGGTTGGGTCTTGTTGATTTCAGCCTGCTTTTTATTATAACATAAAATCCCCCTGCAAATGGCAGATAAAGTTTTTATTTTTGATACAACACTCCGGGATGGCGAACAGGTACCCGGATGTAAACTCAATGCAAGGGAAAAACTCGAACTCGCCTTACAACTCGAAATACTCGGGGTGGATATTATAGAAGCAGGCTTCCCCGTTTCTTCCCCCGGCGATTTTGAAAGCGTAAAACAAATCAGTCGAGCAATAAAAAATGCGACCGTTTGTGCCCTTAGCCGCTCGGTTGAAAAAGATATTGAAGCAGCGGCGGCAGCCCTCCGCTATGCCGTTAACCCAAGGATCCATACGGGTATCGGGACTTCTGATTTTCATATCAAACATAAATTTAACAGTACCCGCGAAGCGATTTTGGAACGCGCCATAAAAGCCACCAAATTCGCCCGCCGCTTTACAGATAATATCGAATTCTTTTGCGAAGATGCCGGCCGGAGCGATGCGGAGTACCTTGCAAGAGTGGTAGAAGCAGTGATTAATGCAGGAGCTACCACCGTAAACATTCCGGATACTACGGGCTATTGTTTGCCACAGCAATACGCCGACAAGATTGCCTATCTCATCAATAATGTACCTAATATAGATAAGGCAGTGGTAAGTTGCCATTGCCACAACGACCTTGGTTTGGCCACCGCCAACAGCATTTCAGGCGTAATAGCCGGGGCAAGACAAATTGAGTGTACCATCAATGGTATTGGCGAAAGAGCCGGAAATACCTCATTGGAAGAAGTAGTGATGGTAATGAAACAACACAAAGAGTTAGGACTTTATACCGATATCAATACGCCCATGCTAAATGCCATGAGCCAATTGGTGAGTGATACCATGCGGGTATATGTGCAACCCAACAAAGCCATTGTAGGGGCAAATGCCTTCTCCCATTCCTCAGGCATCCATCAGGATGGATTCCTCAAGAATGCACAAAATTATGAGATCATCAATCCTGAGGAAGTAGGGGCATCTGGCAGCAAAATTGTATTGACAGCCCGTAGCGGACGCAGTGCTCTTGCTTACCGGTTTCATCAGCTTGGTTATGAATTTGACCGGGATGATGTAGATATCCTCTACGAACTTTTTCTTGAAATAGCCGATGGCAAAAAGGAAGTGGGCGAAGAAGACTTGCACGAAATGGCAAAAGACCGGGTATCGGTTGGTTAGTCAATCCCTTTTCCACGCTGGATTTCGTTTAAAAAAACAAAAACAAGTAATTAAAATATTCCTTTTCGGGAAGCCATAAATGCAAAAAACATTATTCGATAAAATTTGGGAGAAACATGTCGTTAAAGAGGTGACAGATGGTCCCTCCGTTTTGTACATCGACCGCCATTTTATTCATGAAGTAACAAGTCCGCAGGCATTTAAAGGCCTAGAAAACAGGGGATTGACTGTATGGAGACCCGAAAAAATAGTGGCTACTGCTGATCACAATGTACCCACCATGAACCAACATCTGCCGATTGCCGAAGCACTTAGCCGCAAACAGGTAGAAGCCCTCAAAGAAAACTGTACAAGACATCACGTAGAATTATATGGTTTGGGACATCCTTTTCAGGGGATTGTACATGTGATAGGTCCCGAACTTGGCGTTACGCAGCCGGGCATGACCATTGTTTGTGGTGACAGCCATACAAGTACCCACGGTGCTTTTGGCACCATTGCTTTTGGTATTGGCACAAGCGAAGTGGAAATGGTGATGGCTACCCAATGTTTGCTGCAACAAAAACCAAAACAGATGCGCATCCGGGTTGAGGGTCCACTGCAGCAGGGCGTTCTTAGCAAAGACATTATTTTATACATCATTGCTAAAATATCGGCAAGCGGTGGTACAGGCTATTTTGTAGAGTATGCAGGCAGCGCCATCCGCAACCTAAGTATGGAAGCCCGCATGACCATCTGTAATATGAGCATTGAAATGGGTGCAAGGGGCGGTATGATTGCTCCCGACGAAACCACTTTTGCATATATGAAGGGACGTCAATTTGCCCCCGTTGGGGAAAAATGGGAGGAGAAAATAAACGAATGGAAATCACTTTATAGTGAGGAGAATGCACATTTCGATCAGGAAATTCTCATTCGTGCCGAAGACATTGAACCAATGGTTACCTACGGTACCAACCCAGGTATGGGTATCGGGGTAAATGCCGTTATTCCCGACGAATCAGGTGTAAATGCTACTGACAAAAAGGGATTGCAAAAATCACTTGCCTATATGGGGCTCCAAAGCGGACAACCCATCAAAGGGCAAAAACTTGATTATATTTTTATAGGCAGTTGCACCAACAGCCGTATCGAAGACCTGAGGCTCGTAGCCAACATGGTAAAAGGCCGGCAAAAAGCAAATGATGTAGAAGTATGGATTGTACCCGGCAGCAAACAAGTAGAGGCACAGGCAATAGCCGAGGGTATTGACAAAGTATTTGAAGAAGCAGGTTTCATATTACGGCAACCGGGTTGCTCCGCATGTCTTGGCATGAATGAGGATAAAATACCTGCCGGAAAATATTGCCTTAGCACAAGCAACCGCAATTTTGAAGGCAGACAAGGACCACAGGCAAGAACTTTATTGGCAAGCCCGCTCACCGCGGCAGCTTCCGCATTAACAGGAGTAGTAACCGATGTCAGAGATTACTTATAAAAATAATACAGGGCGAATTAGCTCCTACAGGTCGCACACTTCATTACAGATTGGTGCCTGCCTGCCGTTAGCACAGGTCTTTACCAACCTGCACACACACTCATACCTACAGGTTCGTGCCTGCCTGCCGTTAGTGCAGGTCTTCACCGACCTGAACTCTAACCCACACATAAAGGTTCGTGCCTGCCTGCCGATACCGCAGGTCTTTACCAACCTGAACACACACTCATACCTAAAGATTCGTGCCTGCCTGCCGTTAGTGCAGGTCTTCACCGACCTGAACTCTAACCCACACCTGCAAACAAAATATTTAAAATAACCCCATGGGAAAAAGCATAGAAATAATAGAAAGCAGCGCGGTTCCAATACCCATTGAAAATATAGATACCGATCAGATTATTCCTGCACGCTTTTTAAAAGCCACAAGCCGGGATGGATTTGGGGAAAACCTTTTCCGTGACTGGCGTTTTGAGCAGGACGATACAGAGAAACCTAAAAAGGATTTTATATTAAACAATCCGGACTATAAAGGTAAAATACTGATAGCCGGTAAAAATTTCGGTTGTGGCAGCAGTCGCGAACATGCTGCATGGGCCCTTAAAGATTTTGGTTTCGACGTAGTAATCAGCAGCTTTTTTGCGGATATTTTTAAGAACAATGCCCTCAATAATTTCCTGTTGCCAATACAGGTAAGCGAATCCTTTTTAGAAACTATTTTCGAGACCATCGAAAAAGATCCACAAGCCACCATCCGGGTAGATTTACCCGAACAAAAAGTAACACTTTTGGCTTCCGGGGAAAGTTTCTCTTTTGAGATAGGGCAGTATAAAAAAACCTGCATGTTAAATGGTTTCGATGATATTGATTACCTGCTGAGCATGCGCGGCGAAATAGAACAATTTGAAAAAACTTTATAAAATAATATTCTTGATATTTTATGCATAAAAAGATTACAGTAATATATGGAGATGGTATTGGTCCGGAAGTGACGGAACAATCTGTTCGGGTATTAAGTGCGATTGCCGAGACGTACGGACATGAGTTTACTTATCAAAGAGCACTGCTTGGTGCCGAAGCCATTGATGCAACAGGAACCGCCTTGCCGCAAGAAACCGTTGATATGGCTCTCGACAGTGACGCAGTTCTGTTCGGAGCGGTAGGTCATCCAAAGTACGACAATGACCCACATGCCAAAGTACGTCCTGAACAGGGTATCCTTGGTATCCGAAAAGCATTACAGCTTTTTGCCAATGTGCGCCCTGTAAAAGCGTATCCCAACCTTTCACATTTGTCACCATTAAAGGCGAGATATCTTGAAAATGTAGATTTTGTTATCTACCGTGAACTGACCGGGGGTATCTATTTTGGTGAAAAAGAAACCGATCCCGATGGCAAATGGGCAAAAGATACCTGTAGCTATACTGTCGAAGAAATAGAGCGGATTACCCATCTCGCTTATGAGGCAGCCATACAAAGAAGAGGTAAATTAACCCTCGTAGATAAAGCCAATGTACTCGACAGTTCAAGGCTTTGGCGAAAAGTGGTTCAAAGTATTGCCATGCAGTATCCTGAGGTAAAAACAGATTTTCTTTTTGTTGACAATGCAGCCATGCAACTCATTACCAACCCGGCACAGTTTGACGTAATCCTTACCGAAAATATGTTTGGGGATATTCTCAGTGATGAGTCAAGTGTGCTGTGCGGATCGCTAGGCTTACTGCCAAGCGCTTCTATCGGAAACAAATTGGCGTTGTTTGAACCCATACATGGCTCCTATCCACAAGCTGCCGGACAGGATATTGCCAATCCCATTGCTTCGCTTTTATCTGCTGCCATGATGCTCGATTTTTTTGAAATGAACAACGAAGCAGACCTTATAAGATCAGCGGTAAACTGGACACTTACCAATGGTTTTGTGACTAAGGATATTGATCCGGTTAATTTTTATTTTACTTCCACCATTGGCGACCTCATCAGCGACTTTGTTACAGGAAAAATACCAGGCGGGGTCAATCTCTCCAACATTGAATACAGAAAATCAACAATCATTTAAAATATTTTGCTCTTTACTTTTTTGTATTGGATTAGCCGCTATATTTGTTTTACATTTAATAAGGCATGCAGGCAATCCAATCCATACGAATCAACAACATTTTTACAACCATTATCGTGGTTGTCATTATTGCGTTGATTCCGAAGATACCGGAGGCCGTTGCAAGTGTTGGATAAAAAATAAAAACACTTTATATACTACCGCCTCCGAAAAGGGGCGGTTTTTTTATGGATTTAATCAAATAAAAACATGGCCGGATACTACAACGCAGATACCATTTTATTTCTTGATGGAGAATATGTAAAAGCTGCTGAGGCGAAAATTGATCTTTTCAGCCAAACCATGCACTATGGCTATGGGGTGTTTGAAGGCATTCGTTCCTACGAAAGCAGTACCGGAGAAACCGTAGTTTTTAAATCGACCGAACATTATGAAAGGTTGCAAAAATCTGCAGAAGCACTCAATATCCCTTTTACCTATTCGGTAGAAAGCCTTACTGAAGCCACCTACGAAGTACTCAGGCAAAACAAACTAGGAGATGCTTACATCAGACCGTTGATTTTTTTACCTGCTAACATGAGCTTCAATCCCAACACAAGTTCTCATCTGCTAATTACCGCCTGGGAAATGCAACCTTTTTTAGGAGAAAATCTCGTCCGATTGATGACTTCCTCCTTTCAAAGACCTAACCCAAAAGGGTTTAAAATCCATGCCAAAGCATGCGGGCATTATGTAAATTCCATTATGGCAAGCCATGAGGCAAAAGCCAATGGATATGATGAAGCGCTGCTGCTCGATATGAATGGCTACGCAGCCGAAGGTCCGGGTGCTAACCTTTTTATTGAAGTGGATGGGGTATTGTTTACCCCGCCAGCAGGCCATATTTTAACCGGCATCACCCGCAATACAGTTTTGGAAATTGCTGACGAACTTGATATTCCGATAGCCGAAAAACATTTCACCCCCGAAGAAATGAAAAGAGCAGATAGCGCTTTTTACTGCGGTACAGCTGCTGAAGTTATCGGTATACAATCACTTGACGATACCGTTTTCGCAAAACCATGGCAACAAACACAAGGGGCCCGCATACAGAAAGCATACAAAGCATTGGTGCGTCAACCCTTGGAAGCCTTTTCAAACATGTAAAAAAAACAAATAAATAATAAAACAATTATATGAGTGCAGAATTAAATAAATACAGTGCTACCCTTACACAGGATCCTACGCAGCCGGCTGCACAGGCGATGCTGTATGGGATTGGGCTTACCGAAGAAGACATGGCCAAAGCACAGGTGGGTATTGTAAGCATGGGTTACGATGGTAATACCTGCAACATGCACCTGAACGACCTCGCACAATCCATCAAAAAAAGTGTATGGAGCAACGATCTTGTCGGATTGATTTTCAACACCATTGGCATCAGCGACGGTATCAGTAATGGTACAGATGGCATGCGGTATTCGCTCGTAAGCCGCGACCTGATAGCCGACAGCATCGAAGCGGTTTGTGGAGCACATTATTATGACGGCCTGATAGCAGTACCCGGTTGCGATAAAAATATGCCCGGCAGTATAATGGCCATGGGCAGACTGAACCGTCCTGCTATTATGGTTTACGGAGGCTCCATTGCACCGGGCAAATACAAAGGACAGGACCTCAATATTATCTCCGCCTTTGAAGCACTTGGACAAAAAATAGCCGGTCAGCTTGACGAAGCCGATTTCAAAGGCATCATCATGAACAGTTGCCCCGGACCCGGTGCCTGCGGTGGCATGTATACGGCCAACACCATGTCTTCTGCAATTGAGGCCATGGGTATGAGTCTACCCTACTCATCTAGCAACCCCGCAATCAGCGAGGCCAAACAACGCGAATGTGTAGAGGCTGGAAAAGCCATCCGGTTGTTGCTCGAAAAAGACATTAAGCCCCGGGATATCATGACCTTTAAGGCTTTTGAAAATGCACTGACCCTTATTACCGTTCTTGGCGGATCTACCAATGCGGTTCTACACATGATAGCCATGGCACACAGCGTAGGATTAACGCTTACACAAGAAGATGTACAGGCCATCAGCAATAAAACACCGGTACTTGCCGACCTGAAACCGAGCGGTAAGTACCTCATGCAGGATTTACACGATAAAGGTGGGGTACCTGCCGTAATGAAATACCTGCTTACAAAAGGAATGCTGCATGGAGATTGCCTGACCGTTACCGGTAAAACGATTGCCGAAAACCTTGCTAACGTACCAGACCTTGACTTTGATGAACAGGATATTATTTTACCAGTGGAAAAACCCATTAAAAAGAACGGGCACCTACAAATTCTTTATGGCAACCTCGCTACCGGTGGAAGTGTAGCCAAAATTTCCGGTAAAGAAGGCGAAAAGTTTGAAGGCCCTGCAAGGGTTTTCAATGGCGAATTTGAATTAATCAAAGGCATACAAAGTGGTAAGGTAAAATCAGGAGATGTAGTGGTGATAAGATATGTAGGCCCTAAAGGTGCACCGGGCATGCCCGAAATGCTCAAACCTACATCGGCCATTATTGGTGCGGGATTGGGAAAATCCGTTGCACTCATTACCGACGGTCGTTTCAGCGGCGGCACCCATGGTTTTGTAGTGGGACATATTACACCCGAAGCTATGCTAGGTGGCAATATTGCACTGGTGCAGGATGATGACCTGATTACACTTGATGCTGTAATAAATGTAATGATCCTTCATGTAAAAGAGGAAGATCTGGATAAAAGACGCCAAAGCTGGAAAGCTCCTGTAGCAAGGGCCACCAACGGAGCCTTGTATAAATATGCTAAACTCGTAGCAACCGCAGCAGAAGGTTGCATAACCGATAAATAATTAAAATATGAATACGCAACAATTGGAAGCACCCGTAAAGGTTGCAGAAAAAGTAAAAATGCATTCAGGTTCAGAAATTCTACTGAAAGCATTGCTAGCCGAAAAAGTAAAAACTATTTTCGGTTATCCCGGTGGAGCTATCATGCCCATTTATGACGCCCTCTTCGATTATATGGATCAACTCGAACATATATTGGTGCGGCACGAACAAGGTGCTATACATGCGGCGCAAGGTTTTGCAAGAACCTCTGGCAAAGTAGGTGTTGTATTTGCCACAAGCGGTCCGGGAGCAACCAACCTGGTAACAGGCCTGGCAGATGCCATGATTGACAGTACCCCGCTCGTATGCATAACGGGGCAGGTATTTGCGCACCTGCTTGGCACCGATGCCTTTCAGGAAACAGATGTTATCAACATCACCACACCGATTACCAAATGGAACTATCAGGTTACCGATGCCTCCGAAATCGGGGAAGCCCTGGCCAAGGCATTCTTTATTGCCCGCACAGGCCGCCCCGGCCCCGTATTGATTGATATAACCAAGAATGCACAAATACAGCAGGTGCCTTTTACTCAGTATATCCCCTGCAATTATATAAGGAGTTACCGGCCTAAACCATTTGTAAGACTGGAATATATTGAAGAGGCAGCTAAACTCATCAATGAAGCAGAGCGCCCTTACATTCTATTCGGCCAAGGCATCATTCTTGGCAGAGCTGAAGAGGAGTTCAAAGCCTTTGTTGAAAAATCAGGTATTCCCGCAGCCTGGACCATCCTTGGAGAAAGCGCTCTTGCAACCGATCATCCGCAAAATGTGGGAATGCTCGGCATGCATGGTAATTACGGACCAAATGTTCTTACCAATGAGTGTGATGTTTTGATTGCCATCGGTATGCGCTTCGACGATCGGGTAACAGGCAGGCTAGACAAATACGCAAGACAAGCAAAAATTATTCACCTCGATATTGATCCATCAGAGATTGATAAAAACATCAAGGCAACGGTACCGGTTTGGGGCGACTGTAAAGAGACGCTCCCTTTACTGATGGATAGAGTGGAAGCTAAAAAACATACAGCCTGGTTAGAGCGATTCAATGAATTTACCGCCGAAGAAAACAAGCAGGTAATCCAACCTGAATTCAACCCCGATACGGAAGTCCTTTCTATGGCAGAAGTGATTGATCAATTAAATAAACTGACCGGTGGCGATGCAGTAATTGTAACAGACGTAGGGCAGCATCAGATGGTAGCTTGCAGGTATGCAAAATTCACCAAATCGAGAAGCAATATCACTTCTGGCGGGCTAGGTACTATGGGCTTTTGCCTGCCGGCAGCCATTGGCGCCAAAATGGGCGCACCCGAAAGAACGGTGATAGGTATTGCCGGCGACGGGGGCATACAGATGACTATACAGGAACTCGGTACCATTATGCAATACGAAGTACCGGTGAAAATCATTATCCTCAACAACCAGTTTTTGGGTATGGTGCGGCAGTGGCAGGAACTCTTCAACAGCCGTCGTTATTCCTTCGTAAATATTACCAGTCCCGATTATGTTACTGTGGCAAAAGGATATCATATCCCTGCCCAAAAAGTAGAAGCAAGGGAAGACCTTGTGCCAGCACTGAAAGCTATGCTCGATCATCCGGGTAGTTATTTACTGGAAATAATGGTTGGTAAAGAAAACAATGTTTTCCCCATGGTACCACAAGGTTGCGGGGTTTCCGAAATAAGATTAAAATAAAAATAAAATGGAAAAAAAGGAATATACCATTACGGTTTATACCGAAAATCAAATTGGCCTGCTCAACCGGATTGCGATCATTTTCTCAAGAAGAAAAATAAATATTGACAGCCTCAATACTTCTCCTTCAGAAGTGCCAGGAATTCACCGCTTCAATATTGTAATTGACGAGACCGTTGAAGTAGTTCAGAAGTTGGTGCGGCAAATTGAAAAACAAGTGGAAGTGCTAAAAGCTTACTACAATACAAATGATGAAATCATTTGGCAGGAACTGGCTTTGTACAAAGTTCCGACCAGCGAAATTGCCGAAAAAGCCATTGTAGAAAGATTGCTCCGCGAACATGGTGCCAATGCAGTAGTGATCCGCAACGATTATACCGTATTTGAAACGACGGGACACCGCGAAGAAACCGACCGCCTCATCAAAGTACTCGAACCTTTTGGGTTGATTGAATTTGTAAGAAGTGCCCGGGTAGCCATCATCAAAGACAGCAAAGGATTTCATGAGAAAATAAGGGAATTTGAACAATA
>JBBQXO010000102.1:0-16063 GCA_038209595.1 Chitinophagales bacterium | reverse complement strand
CCATTTTTATCGAAAACTGAAATAGAATAGGTAGATCCTTTCCAAAAAGCCCCGTTCATTTTATTTATCTCCGGACGAGTAGCTGGAATAGACCGATAAATCCTGATAAAAACATCATTTATTTCATCATAAAAAACCTTTATATATTGTTGATGTAAAAAATCAAAATACTGTTCTTCCTGTTTATCCGGAAACCGAACATCAGGTGGAACAGGTAATGGCTTTAAATCGGCTAATGCAGACCCTTTTGCTTTTACCGCAAAAGATTTAATGCTACCTGGGGAAGCTAGTGAAACTACAAAAAGATTATCCATTAGTGGAAAATTTACAATGAGTAAAGAATCTTTCATTATACAGGCATCGGTCATATAATACAAATGTTTACCCCAATTACCTTCGTTATATCTTGTAGGATAAGCCACCACTCCAAAATATTTAGAATCCTTATTATTTAAATTAAAAACCGTTTGACTAAACGTTTTGGTATAATCCATGGACCGAAAACCAATATACCCAGAAATAACCACTAAAGAATCTTGCAAAATATTTATGGCACGACCATCTGAAACCATCCCGCAAGCTAATATTTTATTTAATTCTACATCATCAGGATTCAACTTCCATTTTTGCAAGATGCTTCCCTCCTCCTTGTTTAATAGAAATAGGGTGTAAATATCAGGATTATAAACAACTATCCCTTTTGATGTTAAAGTGGCTCCCAAATTAGCCATCGGCCCTAGTGATTGGGGTCCTTTTCTCTGAAAAGGTACTTTGGTAAAGGGTACTTCAGCATTCCATGGTTTATAATAAAAACAACTATTAAGGTTATTAAAAAAGCAAAGCCATTTCCCATCTTCAATAGTAGCAATATGAATCGTAGGTATGTCCAATGGCGTATGCTCATCAATTGCTATAAAAAGCGTATCTTGAAAAAGCGCATCCTGAATAAAAGATTTAACCTGTTGCTTCTCTGCAACCGGGCTATCGGAAATTTGGCAAGCTGCAAACAGTGTTATATACAAAATTGATACGAGAAATTTATTCATATTCAGGGAATTGAAATTAAAAAAATAAAATTCTTTTAAAACTAAGAATTAAGGGACTATAAATATAAATAGGCCCTTAATTCTTACCAGTTAATCAATCAAGTTCATGAACTATTATTACACCAGCACAATCAACAGGAGTACCCTGTATGCATTTTTTCCCTCCTGCCTGTGAAGTAAAACATTCACCAGTAACTCTTCCAGAAGTAGAAGTTACACACTGCTCAGCCTTAGTGTTAGAAAAAATAACAGATACACTCAAAAATGTAAATAACACAATCATTTTTCTTTTCATAAGTAAAATAAAATTTAAGTATTAAAAAAAACAAAAGTACACACACACACACACACACTTGTTTATGCACATTTTATCCACATACTATTCTATACATACATAACGTCTTTAAACTAAAGAAACAGGCAATATTAGTTCAGTCCAGCTTAAGAATAATCTAAAATTAATACAATGCGAATTATTGTTTGAAGTATACATGAGATGTTTTGTATCAGGAGTAGTTAATAGCTAATCTTAGCTGTAAACACTTAAAATTACAAGTTGAAACATTAAAACTCCCAAATATTTTCAAGCTTTGATATTCTATTTTTGTAAACCATAATCAAATTACGCAATTTCGTATAATTCAATTTATTTCGGTACCCGGTTTTACCATTTCGCCCTGCCATACAACTACATTGGCCACTATTCCCCCAAAAGGTGCTTTGATAATGGCCTTAGTGCTTTCGTATTCGGCTTCTTTTAAATCCTGCAAAGCCGGTGCAAGCCCACTGCTGATACGCATCTTTTCCCGTATATCGGCCTTTTCCTTTTCGCTAAGCCCATGCAATAATTTTTCGTACCCAAGCATTTGGCTCTCAAATTCCTTTTCTGCATTAAATACCTGTAATTTGGCTCGTTCTATTTTAAGCTGCACAAAAGTTTGCGAAAACTGCGCCAATACTGCACCTGCGCTTACATAACCCCCTGTTTTTACATAGAGCTTTTCAAGCATACCGCCTGTGGTTGCAGATACTGTATAATCATTCAGGCTTTCCATTTTGCCAGTGGCTTCTACCCTGTAGTAAAAGAGACTGTATGAATAAGGGTAGTAACTACTTCGGTAGCTTGTATGTTTTGCGCATTGCGGGTAGGATTAAGTGCTTCTTCGGGTTGATTGGCAGGCGTTTTACCTTTGCAGCTGCAAAAGAAAAGGAGGAGAAAAGAATATATAATTAAGCGTTTTGAATTCATGGAATAAAGATAAGGATTTCGATATTCCGAAGTTGTGGAGAATTATTGATAAATTAAAGTATGAGTCATTTCAAATAAACAATTGCAAGAACAAATTGACTATATTCTTTCGCAAGACTATACATACGCCTGACACCCTTTGTTAATAAAGTATCCGCACCATACAAGCAACCTACAATATTGTAGAGCTAAAATTATGGACCAAAGTAATTCTATCCATAGTTGACTGAAAAAATAACACTAAATTATTCTTCCTTTAAAAGCAAGAATTAAAGTTTGATTTTTGTTTGTTTTTATACGTAAAGTTTTGTAAAAATAACCTCCAATGCTTTTATCATACTTCACACTTATTTTGAGTATTCCCTTTGGCAATACAACACTGTCAAGGAGATTTATAGAAATACAATGACAATCCAAAACGGCTGTTTCAATCTTTACAATTTCCATACCAGGATTATTTAAGGTGAATACAGCGACCGCATCATTTGATATATCTAATTTTCCGAGATCAACAATGTTTTCAAATGCATATAATTTATTTTCAACTTTACTACTATTAGATACACATGAAGTAATACCAAAAAGATATAATAAATAATTATATTTTCTTATCGAAATTTTCATTCTAAAATTTAAATGAAAGTATTGATGCTGTGGTATTTCCCTCCTCAACATTTAAATCTTTAATACTTTGGACTAAAGGATCATTAAATTCAGCATTCTCAATGAGCCATTCTGGAATTTTTTCAATTAAAATTTCAAAATAAATTCTATTATTAACGCTGTCAACCAAAACTGGCTTCGAAACAAGTGGCCACAAATTCAGTTTATTTTCATCATGATTTAGATTTGTAAAAAGAATATTTTTATCAGAATCATAAATCCCATTAGAAATCCTACTATTGTAAAGAAATGTAAAAATTAAATGCCGATTCAATCCAAACACTTTATTTTGGAGATAAGCAAATTTAAAACCCCGTTCAAGAAATTCCTTATTGTTTTGCTTAACTGATTCTGGTAATTGTTGATCACCAAAATTTATAATCCATTTCCTAATAGTTTCTTCACCTTTTAATAATTCTACAGTATCATTCAAAGGCTCACTAAATAACAACATTTTACTTAGCACAGAGATTGAACCCGCAAAAGAATACGTTAATTCAGGCTTTTTGAAATATGGTTTAAAATGTTCTATTCCAATTAATTTCTCATCGAGTAAGTACAAATAGTACATATTAATTTCACTATCAGAATAATCAGAGAATAAATATACTTCCTTTCCTATGCATTCAATATTTCTAGCATAAAGCATTATCCTAGATTCTTTAATAAAATTACCAAGATTATCAAAAACCATAATTTTCATTTGCTCAGGACAAAGAAGTAAAATATTTCCGGATTCTTGATTGACAGAAATATCCCCAATTTTTTCGTATTCACCAGGACCATCTCCTAATAAACTAATTTTCTTCAGAAAAGAATAAGTACTATCAAGCAAACAAACCTCCTGAGTTCGCTTATCGAAAATTACCCAATTGTCTTCATTTTTACATAGTTTATCTATACCCGAAATCAATATATTTGAGCTACCCTTGATTTTAATGGGATAAATCTGAATTTTAAATTCATCCTTTAAGCTTCTTTTTATTTGAATTTGATCGGCAATGTCAATATATAGTAAATCAATATTATCTTTATAATTATTACTACCTACTTGCGTACATGCACTAAAGAATATTTGTACTATAAAAACAATAAAAAGGGGGGAAATATTTCGCATAACAAAATTTATGAAATATTAATATGACAATTTAAGGCCGCCTCTAAAAACCACTCATACAAGGCTTGTCAATTTCACAGCTCCGGAGTTTACTTATTGTAAATGAGGAAGTTGTGAAATTGCTATAACGCAGTATCAGGGGGTTTTTAGAGATACCCTTAAATCAAATGCTACTGTAAGGGAAATGTTCCCTTTGGACAATTATTGTCTATACACCCTTCACCACCAACACCACAATTATTAGAGTATGAAACTACTCTTCCATCTTTTTCACAAGGCTCAAGTGTAGGATGTTTTTCAGATCCAATACTACGTGGCTGTTGAGCGGACGCATAAATAGTAATAAAAATAACGGTTAACAAAAATAATATGATTTGAGCAATATATTTCTTCATAATTTAAATTTAAATAAATACAATTTTGTTACAACTACGAATAAGAATGCTATAAGGCCATTATATAAAATATAATTTATGAATTGACAGAACCATCTGGGCAATTATTTTGTACACAACCTTCTCCACCAATAGTACATTCAGCCCCAAAAGCAACCACAACACCATTTTTTATACAATTTGATAAACATGCATGCGCCTTTTTATCATCATCATCTACATCTTGAGGTATACCTTGAGAAATGACTAACATTGATAGCCCTAAAAACACTATTAGCATTAAAATTAATTGAAAATTCTTTTTCATAAAAAAAATTTAAAAGTTTTTGAATAATCAAATTTAGCCCCCCCCCCCTTTTACAATTCCAAATTTTACACAACAAAGTTATCCACATTAATCAAAAAATAATATTGAACACCCAATTTTAAAATTAAGGCTCATCAACTACAATAAAGCTCAAAAAATTAGGATATAAATAACCTTAGAATCAACTTTAAAATTTAGCCATCAAATTCTTTTGCATAAGGACAATATCCGATTCAAGAACTTTGGCCGATGAAACTATTGGGGTGAGATTAAATGCCTCTTCGGGTTGATTGGCAGGCGTTTTGTCCTTACAACTCCATAGCAAAAGAAGGAGAAAAATATATAAAAGAAGGTGCTTTGATTTCATGGAATAAAGATAAGGGATTCGTTATTCCGAAGTTGTAGAGCATTACTGATAAACCACAAATCTTTCTTTTTTATATTGTCTGTTTCCTAAAGAAATAAACCGTTGAGGATAAATAGATTGAAGTTTTCCTGCCTCGTAAAACACATTAGATGTGTCTAAATAAATAGCAGGATGGTAACACCTTTCCCCCAACCTTATCTTTAGTTCTTTTATACCTTCAATATCTGTAAACACAATTTTGGTATTTTTCAAAGAATCAAGTCGTTTTATTAAATGAGTTACCACTTCATCAATACAACCTGTACATCCAGCCCTTGGAATGACAATAATTTCATTAATATTAGATTCAATTGTAAAGGACTTAGGTAAATAAAAAATATCATCTTGGACAGTATTAGAATCTCTTTGTACACATGCTGATTGCATTGCTAGCAGCAATATAAAAAATATCCATTTACTCAATAACAAACTTTTCAAACTGCAAAGAATCTTCATAGGGTTGGTATTTTGGTAACGGCGCTATATAAATAAATCCATCTCTTGCAAATACATAATTCATATTATACTTTTCATTCTTAGGCAGGGTCACTTCCCCTAGCTTTTTAAAGTCTTTATCCAAAACAATAAGGGAAAAACTAATGCCAAGTCTCTTTTCTCCTTTATTTCTAGCAATAGTTTCCTTATCAGGGAAATCATATTGGGTCATACGGTAATATCGTTCTGATACAGGGTCGTACTGTATATGAAAGTAGCAGGGATGTGTGAAATCGTATTGTACCCCTTCCTCGAAACTGGAAGATTCAATAGTATGATCATTAGCAAAAGCAGACACTTTAGAAGTAGAAAAAAATTGGCTTCCAGCAGGCACAAAAGTTCTACTATTAGTTTTAATATCGGTAATGATCAATGAATCAGATTTTGCAAAACTGCTGATTATGGCTGTTGAATCAGCATTAAAACTGTGGTAGACCATATAAGCCAAAGTTCTACCCCAATCAGCGACATTATATATAGCAAGACAAGGCACCATGGTTTCAAACCTTGTATCTTTTACCCCTTTTGTAAATTTGAAAATTGTGGGCATAGAAGTAAAATCTGAAACTCTTCGATAACTGAAGTTATTGGTTACAAAAAAAATAGAATCATTTAAAAGAAGCCCTGGGTTAAGGATACCGATTTCAGGAAAATAAAAATTGGCTAAAGAATCAGATTCTTTACCGTTTATCATACTATAAATAGTTTCAAGAGATTTCCCTGATAAGAGATAAAGCTTTTTCAATTCAGATGCAGCGTAATAAACCTTTTTTAAGTCAGGAGAAACGAAGACACCATCTGTCACATTTGTTGGAATGCCATCAGGACCACCTTTTGGAACGATAAAAGTCTTGACTATTTTGCCTTGGGTCCAATCATACATATAAACTGTATGGTTCCTGCTGTTTAATAATACAGCTAAACCATTTTTCCCATCATCCTGAATAGCAAAAGAATAAGCAAGATGTCCGGTTTGCTGATCAAGTTCAATGGAATGATTACCAACAGATTTAAGGGACAAATCACTATGACTATTGAAATCGCTACAGCCTAAAAGCTGTATGGAAAAAAATAAAATTACTAATGTAAGATGTCCCATGTGTTTAATTATATTTCTTTAAACTATCACAATTGTAACTCAACCATTCGTTTATGGAAAAAACTTGCCGACAAACAGTTTTAATAATCCTCATGGATGCTGGGTGTCCGCCATATCACAAGAATTTAATATTTATAGAATATTAAAAAAAATAGCGAAATGAATTTTTAAATCAACTCGCTATTTTACAAACAAACCTTTTTAAAAAAAATAAGTTATTGATTCTATTCAGGAGGATCATCTGTTGAAGAATTGCCACCACAATCCGATCCAAAACCTGAACACCAAGTACTCGGATAAATTGCTATGTTACACTTTTTTTCGTTAAGGGTCTGTCCTTGAATACAAAAAGTAACTTCAGCAAAGGAATAAGAAAAACTAAAACTAGCTAAGGCTCCTAAAAGAAAGATAATAAAAACAAACAGCATAGGTTTCTTTTTCATAAAAAAAATTTAAAAGTTTTTGAATACCCAAATTTACTCCCCCCCCCCCCATATTTCCAAATTTTAATAGAAGTAGTTATCCACATTTTTTAAGAAATAATATTGGCATGATGGGTGCTTAAAATTAGGACTAAAAGCAAATTTTAAGGTTAAACAAATGAGCTTCTAAACAGGCAAACCTAAACCATTAATAAATCGAAAGGGGATCATTTTTGCGCATGAAAGAAATATCCGACTCGAGCACTTTGGCAGATAAAACCATTTGGGTGGGAATGTACAAGCGAAACATTTCGGAACCCGGCTTAACCATTTCTCCCAGCCTTACGGATACATTGGCCACTACCCCACTAAACGGAGCTTTGATGATGGCCTGACTGTTTTCGTATTCGGCTTCTTTTAAATCCTGCAAAGCCGGTGCAAGCCCGCTGCTGACAAACTTTTTTTTCCAAATATCGGCTTTTTCCTTTTCGCTAAGCCCCTGCAATAATTTTTCGTATCAAGGCATCTGGCTCTCAAACTCCTTTTCGGCACTAAACATCTGTAGTTTGGCCCTCTCTATTTTTAGCTGCACCGATGCTTGCGAGTACTGCGCCAATATAGCACCCGAACTAACATAACCACCTGTTTTTACAAAAAGCTTTTCGAGCATTCCGCCTGCCGTAGAATAAACAGTATAATCATTCAGGCTTTCCATTTTGCCGGTGGCTTCTACCCTGTAGTAAAAGGGAGCAGCATGAATAAGGGTGGTAGCCACTTCGGTAGCTTGTGCATTTTGGGGATTTCGGGTAGGATTTAATGCCTCTTCGGGCTGATTAGCAGGAGTTTTGCCTTTGCAGCCAAAAAAGAAAAAGAGGAGAAAAAAATATAAAAGTAAGCGTTTTGAATTCATGGAATACAGATAAGCCCCCCTTCTGAATAGTGACAATGGTATCCAAAATAAATTTATAAGTGCTAACCTTTTTATAAACTACTAACCTTATCTTTTCCTAACCGAAATACCGGTTTGATCTTTGTAAATGGCAAACATTCTTGTGAGCGTTTCGGGAAGTTTTTGAAAATTCGACATGTTGGGTACAGTAAAAAAGCAACCCAACAAATCCTATTCTATCATCAAAATATAACTACTGTATGTAAAATCGTATGCAAAACTTTATTATTGAAAATATCAAAATGCGTGAACTTAATCACCTTGTATTTCAACTTTTCCGAATCGTTCAATATTTTGCCCAAAAATTTACCATTCTCATTAAAAGAAAAAATATTTTGCCCATAGGAAGCATCGAGCAAATAGTAATGGTTGTTTTGAGCTATGATTTTATCTATTACTCCCACAAGGCTGTTTTCAAAAGTTTCTAATAGTAGCAAGGTTAGAAGACATATAAGCATCAAGGTAGGCGAATTCTGTGATTGACGTAGGATCGATTTAAATGATGGATTTCTGATTTAGTTCACTTTTAAATTTGAAATCAAAAAAGGTGAGAATTATAATAAAAAAAAGACTATGGAGTTTAGGCATATTGAATGTTTTTAAGCACTTTTATATCATTTAAAGTTTTGAAAGTGATATAAGAATGCTTTAATTAAAATTTTAAAAAAATATAATTACTCAGAATGAACTAAAACTATCATAGTCGAATTAATACAATTTATAACCTGACAGGTAAAATTCTTTCCAACTCCGCAATCCCATGCATAGTTAACTTGACTACCTGAAACCTCGCCAACGCCGCCGTTAGATAAATCTACTTCAGCCTTAATTTTAGTAGCTCTTGATTGACACTCTTTTCTAATCCCTGAAAAATAAGCTTTTTGATTAATAATTTTGGGACCTTCCTCACCGGGAGCGATTTCTTTGCCAATAACAGGGAAACTAATATTTCCCAATGCAAACAACAAAAGAACAATTATGATTTTTTTAATAATTAAAAAATACCCTAAACAAAACATTTACGCTGAAAAAGTCAAATAAAAGTTCATAACTGTGCAGAAAAGGTCATAAGTGTGCAGTTTGAGTTCATAACTGTGTAAAAAACAAAGGTAAATGCTACTTTTCAACAACAGCCTTCCTTAGCTTTCTTCTCTTTTTATAAGGCACCATAGCATTATCCCACCAAAAAAAGTCTGGGTATTTCAAAACTGCCTCCTTATTTTTACAATACCATGAAAGCCATTACCCCATTCAGACTTGTTGTACTCTTTGCGGCGCTTTCGGCTTTTTCATTGCTGGTATGTTTGCCCCGGCTATCGGTGCAATATTTACCCCAAGCCTCCGGCACGCTGATGGCTATTTCGTACAGCCTGCCGGGCAGCACCCCACAAGTGGCCGAGCAGCAAGTAACGAGCCTGCTCGAAAACAGCCTTTCCATGCTTTCGGGTATTGATCAGCAATACAGCAAAAGCAGTTATAATGGCGGAAGTGTGAGCCTGCGGTTTAAAAAAGGAACTGATATGCAGGTGAAGCAGTTTGAGGTGGCTGCTATCCTCCGTAGGTTGTATGCCAAACTTCCATCAGGCACAAGCTATCCCACCATCAGCATTCAGGCTCCCGGCAACGACAAACGCAGCCAACCACTCCTTATTTATAGCCTGCATGCGCCTTTAGCGGGGCAGGGGCTCGCAAACATTACCGAAAAAGAATTGCTCCCCACCCTGCGTCAAATAAATGGCATACAAAACATTCAGGTGTCGGGGGTACCCAATCAGCAACTCGTTATTTCTTTTGATCCGCAACGTTGCCGTGCCTGGGGCGTGGATCCCAACGATCTGCTTTCCCTACTCAACAAGCAACAAACCGGCTGGCTTGGTGGCTCGATAAGCGGAACCAACAGCGAACGCTGGTTTGTACAAAACAGCCAAAACAATGCCGACCCGAATGCGCTGAACGATCTGTTGGTACCTACTGCCAACGGTACTATGTTGCCGTTATCAAAAATAGCGAGGGTATTCTTTGAGGAAGAAGCCCCACAGCAATGGTTCCGCATCAATGGGGAGAATGCGCTTACCGTTTCCATATTTGCCAAAGAGGGCGCCAATAACCTTACCCTTTCTGAAAATATAAAACAGGCCGTTCGGCAAAAGTCCTTGGATTTGCCTGCAACAGTGAGCGTAGAACTCGATTATGATGACGCTGCCTTTTTGCAGAAAGAAATTACCAAAAACAACCGGCGGGCCGGACTGAGTATGGGCATCCTGCTGTTGTTTATGCTGGTGGCTTACCGGCATTGGAAACACTTGCTGGTGTTGAGTCTTAGCTTAGTGGTTACCCTTAGCCTTACCACCATGCTGGTTTGGGCATTGGGTATTTCCATTCATTTATACAGCATTGCAGGTATTGCCATTGCCTTTGGGTTGCTGATAGATAATGCCATTGTGATGCTCGATTACTACCGGCAACATGGCAACAGAAGTGTTTTTCTCGCCTTACTTGCGGCCACCCTTACCACGATGGCGGCGCTCCTGCTTATTTTTTTACTACCCGAAAGCGACCGTCAAAATCTGGGCGATTTTGCAGCTGTTATTTCGGTGGCATTGGCCGCAAGCCTTGTGGTAAGTTTGGGATTTACCCCGGCACTTTATACCCTGCTTTGGGGATCTGAAATACCGGTGAGGTCTACAAGCCTTCCAACTGCAAAATTTCGTGGTATAAAAAGCCTTTATGGCACACTTATTGCATTTTTGGCACGCTACCGCAAAACATACGCCTGCCTGTTGGTACTGGCTTTTGGTTTACCCATTTATATGCTGCCCGACACCATGGAAGGTGAATCAATGCTGGCAAAAAGTTATAACCAAACATTGGGCAATTCCTGGTTTCAAAAAGAAATACGCCCTGTAGCTGAAAAATACCTTGGCGGTGCTTTGTATCAATTCCGTTTCAATGTGTTTGAAAAAAGTGGCTACCGCAGCCCCGAACAAACCCGGTTGTATGTGCAAACGCAATTGCCTTTTGGCCATACACCCGATCAAATGAATGCGTTGATGGAAGCACTTGACCGATTTTTGGCAGGAACGGAAGGGTTGTCGAAATACATGACGCAGGTGTACAGCGGTCAACAGGCAGGTGTTGAAATTCATTTTACTGAGGCAGCAGAAAAATCGGGTATCCCGTTTACCCTTAAAAGTAAACTGATAGCCCGGGCAGTGGATTGGGGTGGCGCCGACTGGGATGTGTATGGTGTAGGGCGTGGTTTCAGCAATGCCGGAGGGGCAGAAATACCTAATTTCCGGCTAAAATTTACCGGTTACAATTACGACCAAACTGAACGATATGCCAATAAGTTGGGCGAACGACTGCTGCAACATCCCCGCATACAAGCCGTAAACACCAACGAAAAAATGGACTGGTACGAAAAAGCTGCACAGGAACTGGTACTTAAAGTTTCGGAAAAAGACCTGGCAACAGCCGGGGCTTCGTTGCCACAGGTATTTGAGGCCATCAGGGAGATTTCGCCTCCCGCCAATCCACAATCCAATTTGAATATTCAAAACCAAAACTACCCGGTATTGCTAAAGGCAACGGATGCGGAAAACTTCTCCCGCTATGCAGTCCTGGAAGAACCATTGACGCTGGACAGCAACCGACATATAACGTTGAAAAATGCCGCCGTTATGGAACTGGAAAATACGGCCAATACACTGGTTCGGGAAAACCGCAGCTATGTACGGATGGTAGGTTTTGACTATCTCGGTTCTTCGCATTTCGGCAGTCAGTTTCTTGATAAAGTGCTCAAAGAATTGAAACCCCAACTTGCCGCCGGTTACACCATCGAAAGGGAATCCTACAGTTGGGATTGGAATACCGCCAAACGTCAATATGGATTATTATTTTTATTAGCCCTCGCTATCTTTTGTATCTGTGCCGTGTTGTTTGGTAAATTCAAACAATCTTTCTACATCGTCACCATGATTCCACTTTCCTTTATCGGGTTGTTTCTCACCTTTAGTTGGGGCGATTTTTATTTCGATCAGGGTGGTTATGCAGCTTTTGTGTTACTGGCCGGTCTCGTGGTAAATGCCGCTATTTTTATTGTAAATGATTATAATCTCCCCGGGCAAAAAACAGGGGTTTCTGCATCAAATAGCTTTTTACTAGAAAGTACCCTGCAGCGAGCCCGTACCATTTTGCTTACCGTCCTTTCTACAGGTTGCAGTTTAATTCCTTTTATCTGGGAAGGACAGCAGGAAATATTCTGGTTTTCGTTTGCTACAGGCAGTATTGGCGGGCTGTTTGCTTCGTTGTGGGCGGTATTTTTTGTATTGCCGGTGTTGATGTGGAAGAAGGAAAATTAAGGCTTCCAAGAAACCCTTTCATAAGTGTATTTTTATAGTTAATCACCTTTGGTAGTATTTTAATTTTGCCACACCTGTCCCGCCCAATGCGTTGATGTAACCTGCCTGTTGACAAGCAGGTCCCTGATACTCACTTGCGCTGGGTGTGCCGCTGCCCGGGGGGATTTTATGGAAAAACAGTCCTTCCTTTTAATCGGGAGATTATTCAAATTCGAAAAGAATAAGATCGAAAAATGTAAAAATAACATCATATTATCGGAATATTTCCGATACTTATTTAAATATTTGACATTTTGAACACAAAAGAAGCGATAGAGGAATTTGCCGGGGCGCCGTTGAACTTACAGCTTATCTTATCTATGTTCAAAGACTACAAACGGCCCTACGACAAAATAAATGAACTGTTGAAACAGGAGATGTTGATCCCTCTGAAAAAGGGATTATACATTGCTGGCTCTAAAACAAAAATTCCCCAACCAGAACCTTTCCTGATTGCAAACCATTTGTGGGGTCCAAGTTATGTTTCTGTAGAATCAGCGCTTTCCTATTGGGAACTTATTCCAGAAAGAGTTTTTGATATTTGTTCTGTTACCATGAAAAGCGCCAAGAAATACAATACCCCGGTGGGAAGATTTATATATGCTCCTTCATCGCCACCCTATTAGGGATTGGGTATAAAAAGTATGTCGTTTTCAGGTAAACAAAAAGTCTTGATAGTATCTCCTGAAAAAGCTTTGTGTGATAGGATTATCATGACCTCCGGTATTTTACTAAGAGCCACCAAACAGGTAAATGATTTTTTATTACAAGACCTGAGAATAGATGAATCATTTCTACTGCGTTTACAGGTAGAGGAAATAAAAAGTTGGATCCCTTTTGCCCCCAAAAGCAGCAGTCTTAAAATGCTTGTAAAATATCTTGAAAACCTATGATTAAAGAATGGATAGACGAATATAATCCTAAAAATCAACAAGAGGCTCTAGCGGCACTACGCGAAGTGATGCAGGAAATTGCTTTAGCCGGTTTGCAAAGAGGTCGTTTTTTTGAAAAAGCAGCCTTTTATGGCGGCTCTGCACAGCGCATATTTTATGGATTGAACCGGTTTTCGGAAGACCTTGATTTTTCGCTGCTGGAAACCACCCCTGACTTTTCTCTGGTGCCCTATTTCCCTTATATCATAAATGAATTTGAGGCATCTGGTCTGAAAATTGACATAAAGGAAAAAATTAAAAATAAGCCAACCCATATTGACTCTGCCTTTTTAAAATCTGATACCCTTTGGATCGAACTGCTATTAAAAGAAGTAATACCCGGCATTTCATTCTAGGGTTCTCCCCAAATTAAAATAAAAATTGAGGTAGATAACCCCCCCCACCCGGCTTTAAAACAGAAGAAAAATTATTGCTCCGACCTTTTTCGCTCTACGTGAAATGCTTTTCCTTACCCGATTTATTTTCCGGAAAAATGCATGCATTACTATTCAGAAATTGGGTACATAGAGTAAAAGGCAGAGACTGGTATGATATGGAATGGTATATCCAAAAAAAAGTGCCATTACATCTTTCTCATTTTTTATTAAGGGCCAACAATTCTGGAGATTGGCAGGATGAAACCATTTCAACTATGCAATTAAAAGACATACTGTACCAAAAAACAGAAGCTGTTGATTTCAATCAAATAAGGGCAGATATTGAGCGGTTTATCAACGATCCGGAAAAGATCGCCATCTGGTCGCCGCAATATTTTAAAGATTTACCAGAGTATTTGATTATTCAGGAATAGTACATTTATGATATCTGATATCCTTAATAAAAAAAACGCCCAACAAATATTGCTCAGGTAATTCCTTTAATATTGTAAAATGCTATTTAGACTACTCCTTATTTTAAGCTTACCTGTTGTTTGTAGTTTCTCTCCTTCCTTCGCACAACCCTGCAAGGGCCGGCCGGTCATTATGGTACATGGCTTTTTGGGAGCTGGGGATAATTATGCACCTATGGCTGCCGCTATGCAGGCAAACGGTTATTGTTCCCCTTATTTACAGGCATTTGACTGGAATACCCTCGATCGTGGAGCCAATGAAATCAGTCATTTAGACTCGCTGATTCAGGCCGTTTGCAAGGCTACCGGGGCTGCACAGGTAGATTTGGTGGCGCATTCGGCCGGTGGAGGACTTGCTTACCGCTACCTGTCGGATAGCAGCCACAGAAAACGGGTAGCGCATTATGTACATATTGGTAGTCAGCCGATGAGCGCGGTAGCCGGGGGAAAGCTATCTGTACCCATGCTGAACATTTACAGTAAAAAAGATGGCGTAGTAAAAGGGGCGGATATACCCGGTGCAACCAACCTTGCTTTTGCAAACTACGATCATTTTGGATTGGTAACAGCCGACTCTACGATTCAGGCCATTATCCAATTTTTCCAAGAAGGCAAAAACATTAAAAACCATCCCGCATTGGGCGGGAGTAACCAAACAAAAGAAAAACCTCAAAAGGAGAAAAGCATCACCCTGAAAGCATTACAATTAGGCACCAATCAGCCGGAAGCCAATGCCAGCATCACCTGGCAACTTGTAGATGAAAAAGGAGCATTGTTATTACCTGTTGGTACCGGAAAAACCAATGCCAAAGGGATGATTAACCTCGATGGCATACCATCGGTTAAACCTTACTGGATTACATGCACACCGGAAAAAGGCCGGCCGGTAGCTTATTATTTTAACCATATTCCAAAGGGACCATTGCCGGGTTACCTGCATACCCTGCCCTCGGGTGGCATGGTCAGTTTATTGCTGGGAGGTATTCCTAAAAGTGCGGAAACCGCCGCCTGGGTTTTATTTAGCTCTCAGGCAGCTATAAACCCTGAAAAGGATTTTTTGAAACTAAACAACGATACTTTGAGTACCGCCAAATTAACACCGGCAGCCAAAACAGTGGTAGCTTTGTTTTTATACGATAATGGTAAAAAACAAAACTCCAGAGAAACACACCCTGCATTTAAACAAGCTCCTTTTATGAATGGCATAGACTATTTGCTGCCTTCAAATGGTTCAAGTGCTTTGCTTGAATGGAATAAAAAGATGATGAAAATACCGGTTGTATCTTCCAATAAGTTTATTACAATTGTGGTTTTGGATTGAAATATGGGGCTTTTTTTATAGTGCCTATACGCACTTATGGAAAATAAAAACCCTGATAGAAAATGCCAGCAAGAATAAAACCGACTGGAGTAATCATTTGAAGATTGCTCCAACGGCAGCTCCATAATTGGAAATACTTTAGCTACTGTTTTATCCTTCTACGCTACTGTTAGCATGTGGCAATTCAACTTGCAATTTTACTTTGGCGTTCAATGCTTCAAATACTTTCATCAATGTGTCAATAGTTGCATTGCTTGCACTGCTTTAAAGTCTTGAAATTTGCGCTTTTTGTACTCCAATAAGTTTACCTTATACTTCTTGTGTCAAATTTCTTTCTTTACGAGCCTGCTTAATTGCTTTTCCAATTAAATCCATTTGCAACTCATATTCAAATTTGTCTTTCTCCTACTCC
>JBBQXO010000101.1:0-16236 GCA_038209595.1 Chitinophagales bacterium | reverse complement strand
TTACCTGGTTCAATCGCCGGATGGCAAAAAGCTATACGCTATAGATGAGCTCGCAGGAGGAAAAGGAGGAGATGTTTCTGCTTTTCAGTATGATGAAAAAAAGCATAAACTGGAATTTATAAACAAACAATCCACTGGTGGTGATCACCCTTGTTTTGTGGATATTCATCCCCGGGGTAAATGGGTGGCAGCCGCTAACTATTCAGGGGGATCGCTGGGTATTTTACCGGTTACAAATGAGGGGAGTCTTGCACCGGTTGCCCAATTTTTTCAATATACAGGTCAGGGGCCAAATCCTAAACGGCAGGAAAAGCCGCATGTTCATCAGTCACTCTTTAGTCCCGATGGAAAATATTTATGGGTTACCGACCTTGGGCTTGATGAAATAAAGCGATATAAATTTAACCCGAAAAAACCACAGCCTGTTCAGGAAAGCAAAGTGCTGGTACTGGGAACCAAACCGGGTGCTGGCCCAAGGCATATCGCGTTGTATCCTGAGAAAAATCTGGTTTATGTGCTTACAGAAATGGAAGGAGCCATCTCCGTATTTAAAACAGAAAAATCCAATGCTGTTTTATTGCAAAATGTTGCTTGTGATACGGTGAGCAAACAACCGGGCAGTGCTGCTATTTTTTTAAGCCCTGATAAAAAGTTTTTATACGTCAGCAACCGCGCCGATGCCAACAGCCTCACGATATTCAAAATCAATGAAACTTCTGGTCTTTTGGATAGGGTAGGTGGGCATTCAACCCTTGGTGCGGGGCCACGCAATTTTGTTTTGCACCCTTCGGGTAAATGGTTGCTTGCAGCCAATCAGCGAAGCAATGATATTGTTGTATTTCAACGTGATATGCAGACAGGTTTGCTGACGCCGGTCTCCCAAAAACTATCCCTTCCAACCCCGGTTTGCCTCATTTTTGCCAGATAAATTACAAATTGGTCTAAAAAAGGAATTTTTTTTGGTTACATTTGAGGCACATGATCATTAATAACCGTGTAAAAATTCTTGAATCTTACCTGGCATTTCTGCGAAGTGCTTGTGCCAACGTGCCCTGATTGATGTTCCATGTTTCTCTTTCCTTGTTTTCTTATTAAGGAAAATTCTCTTTTATTTCATTCATCTTTTTCTCTCTTAGGAAAAATCCCGGGAGTATCATTTATTTATATTCATTAATGAAAAATATTACAGTAGTAGGTTTGGGCAAGGTAGGGTCGCTGGTAGGTACTTTATTAAGTGAAATATTTACCGTAAAAGGAATAGATCAGGGGCAGCCCTATACAGATTTACCTTTCGAGGTTCAGATCGGAAGTGTTTCAGATCAGGATTTTTTAAAGCAATGCTTGCAGGGACAAGATGCAGTGGTAAGTTGTTTGCCCTATTTCCTCAACATCAAAGTGGCAGAAACAGCCTTTGCATTGGGCATTCATTATTTTGATCTGACGGAAGATGTGGAGACCACTGCGGCCATTCGCAAAATGGCGGAAACCCACAAAGGCGTTATGGCACCACAATGCGGATTGGCACCGGGTTTTATTGGGATTGTTGGAGCCGATCTGTACAAGCGATTTACCAAATTGCGTGATGTGGAACTACGGGTAGGTGCGTTGCCCCGCTATCCCAACGGACAAATGGGCTATTCTTTTACCTGGTCGCCGGCGGGTGTTATCAATGAATACATCAACGATGCGGAAGCCATTCATAACGGAGTAAGGAAAATGGTGCCTTCGCTCGACGGACTCGAAATCATCAATATTGAAGGACAGGAGTTTGAAGCTTTTTCCACAAGTGGGGGCTTAGGTACCATGTGCGAAACCCTTGAAGGCAAAGTAGATACATTGAATTACAAAACCATCCGCTACCCCGGACATTGCAAAGTGATGCGGTTTTTCCTGTATGAGTTGCTGATGAAAAATGACCGCGCACTTACAGAAAAAATACTTACTGATGCCAAGCCTCCCGTTGAAGAAGATGTGGTTTATGTTTATGCCGCAGTTGAGGGCTGGCAGGGCGATAAGCTAAGAAGGGAAGAATTCTTTAATGCCTACCATCCCATTGAGCATAAAGGTAAAACCTGGCGAGCCATCAGTTGGACCACGGCGGCTTCAATAGCTGCTGTAGTGGAAATGGTAGCAAGGGGCACATTGCCGCAACAAGGGTTTATAAAACAGGAGGAAATTCCACTCGAAGCATTTTTGCAAACAGGGAATGGGAGTTTGTATAGAAAGCATTGATAGAGCTAAGAAATTGGAAAGAATGGTACCATTTGCTTAGAAAAGGGACGAAAATTTTTTCGCTGATTCTTTAAAGGATTACAGGAGATTATAGTTTCTGACCTATGTGTATGTATTTCCTTTTCTCAGCATACTTATCAATAATAAAAAGGATAGGATTTCCTGGAATCATCCTTTATTAAAGACTGCTATGCAGGAAAGTATATGCTATAGCAGTATGTTATAATGGACTTTTGAATTTTCTGTTTTAAAAAGTTTATCTTTAATTTCAATCATAATTTTTCATTCATGAAAAGGATGGAAGCACTTGCCCCGTTATCGAGGGAGCACCATGAAACACTGATTTTGGCGCAACTGCTAAAGCTCGGTGCGCCTGATTATAAAGGTCTTCCCACCACTACGGAGGGGAAGGCCGAATATGCTTTTGAAAGATATCAGCAAAAAATACAATCCCATTTTGAAAATGAGGAGACCATGCTGAAAAAGGTATTGCTTCAGCATGAAGAATTAAGGCTCATAATTGACGATATTTTGCAAGAACATGCCAAACTTTCTCAACTTTTTACCTCCCTGCCCGGTACCGAAGTATCTGAAGCAAGGCTTGATGTATTGGGTCATTTGCTACAAAAGCATATCCGTAAAGAGGAGAGGGTTCTTTTTCCCAAATTGCAGGAAGTTTGCTCGCCTGCATTACTCAGCGAAATTCATGATTTGCTGCACTAATCTATTTGCTGCTCAACGATTCAGCAGCCATTTTTGCAGGGCTTCAAAAGAAGCATCCATCCCGATACTTTTTGCCGTTTTTTCAAAAAGAGGTTTTACGTTTTCCGGAATCGGTACTTCCTGACCAGTGGCCTGTTTCACTACATCTGGAAATTTTACCGGGTGGGCTGTTTCGAGCAGGATTCCTTTTTTACCGGGATGCATTTGCAGGTAATCTTCCAATGCTTTATAACCCACAGCCCCATGTGGATCGAGCAAATAACCATTGCGTTGAAATACCTGTTTTATGGTTGCTAAGGTTGTTTCATCGCGAACAGACTGGCTGCTTATCATTTGTTGCAAAGCCTTTTTATCCTGTACAAAAAGCTCCATAATCCTTACGAAATTGCTGGGGTCTCCCACATCCATGGCGTTGCTTAGGGTGGCTACCGCTTTTCGGGGTTCATATTCGTCTCCCAATAAAAAACGGGGCACCACATCATTGGCATTGCAGGCGGCTATAAAATGATCGACTTTCAATCCCGATTTCCAGGCGAGCATACCGGCGCATATATTACCAAAATTACCACTTGGGACACTGATAACGGGCGCCTCGTCAAACCCCCACTGTTGCAGGGCAAAACAATAATATAATTGCTGTGGCAGCCAGCGGGCAACATTGATGGAATTGGCCGAAGTAAGTTGATAATGTTTGTTCAGGTCTTTATCCATAAAAGCCTGTTTTACCATGGCCTGACAGTCATCAAAATTCCCTTTTACTTTCAGTGCGGTAATATTACGGCCACAGGTGGTCAGTTGCAATTCCTGTACCGGGCTTACCTTGCCTTCAGGATAAAGGATGATTACTTCAATGCCTTCTACATTTTCAAAACCATTGGCCACAGCGCCGCCGGTATCGCCACTTGTGGCTACCAGCACCGTTACTTTTTTTTGATTGTCCTTATTAAAATATCCAAGACAGCGACTCATAAAACGTGCCCCCACATCCTTAAATGCCAGCGTAGGGCCATGAAACAATTCCAGCGACCAGATACGGTCAGTTATCGGCACCAGCGGAAAGTCAAAGTCAATGGTTTCCGCTACAATTTCTTGCAGCATCTCCTCCGGAATTTCCCCGTTTACGTAAGGTTTCATTATCCGGAAGGCCAGTTCATTTTTACCAATATTTTTCCAGTCCGATAGTAATTTGCTGTCGAACATGGGTACTTTTTCAGGGAAATACAACCCCTTGTCGGGTGCCTGCCCGGTAATCGTAGCTTGTTTAAAATTAACTGGTTCCGCCTTTTTAAGGGTACTGTAATACTGCATAGTGAATGATCTAAAACAATGGGCAAGGTTCTACCCGGATGCCGTCATTATTAATTACGGTTACATAAGTGTGGTATTCCACGTCGAGCGCTTTATATACTTCGGCCATTTCGGTTGCCACTTTTTGTGCAATGCTTGCCGTTCTGCTGAGCATAAATATAGAAGGCCCTGAACCAGAAATGCCGCCCCCCAATGCTCCGGCAGCAAGACTGCACTGCTTTATTTCATCAAATCCGGGGATTAAGATGCTGCGGATAGGTTCTATAATATGGTCTTCAAGCGAACGACCAATCAGATCGTAATCTTTTAGGGTAAGCCCTGCTACCAACCCGGCGATATTGCCCCACTGCCGTATGGCATCTTTCAGCAATAATTGTTTTTTTAAAATAGCACGGGCATCGGCTGTACGCACTTCTATTTGCGGATGCACTACAGTAACATGCAAATCAGGCGAAGGCAACGGAATGATATCAATTGGATAAATGGAACGGATCAGGGTTACGCCCCCATAAATGCCCGGGGCAATATTATCGGCATGTTTTACGCCACTCGCCAGTTTTTCGCCAAACATGGCATACTGCACAAGTTGTTCTTTCGAAAAAGGATTCCCAAGTAAGGCGTTGGCACCAACCACTGCACCGGCAGCACTCGCTGCACTTGATCCTACGCCGCTGCCGGGTTTGATGTGTTTGGTTATTTTTATTTCAAATCCGGTACCGGTTGGGCAATCTTCCAGCATCGCAAGCAAAGCGGCACCGGCCACATTTTTTTCAGGGTCGGTGGGTAAATGGTATTGCGGGTCGGGATGGATATGAATACCGGGGGTTTCACTCCGTTGCATCCACATTTCATCGGCAGGTTTTTGCAAAGCAAAACCCAGCACATCAAATCCACAAACCATATTGGCTACTGTACCCGGAGCCTCTATTTTTACTGCCTGCATTTCCATTTCATCAAAATTACTGACTCGCTACCCGGATAATATCAGCAAATACCCCGGAGGCCGTCACATCTGCTCCGGCACCTGCGCCCTTTATCACCAAAGGCTGTTCAGGATAACGCGAAGTGTAATATAAAACAATATTGTCTTTGCCATAGAGGTGATAAAAATCGTGCGGCGGAGGAATATGTTGTAAACCTACTGCTGCTTTGCCATCGGTAAAGTTTGCAACAAATTTAAGTTTACAGTTTTCCGCAGAAGCTTCCTGCAAAAGTGCCTTAAAATGCGCTTCATGTTTGCCCATTTCGGTATAAAAATCCTCTACCGAACCCTCAAAACAGCTTGCAGGTAAGAAGCCCTTGTTTTCAATGTCCTCCATCTGCAGTTCATAACCAGCTTCTCTTGCAAGGATCAGGATTTTCCGCATCACATCGGTACCTCCGAGATCGAGTCTTGGATCGGGTTCGGTGTATCCTTCGGCCTGCGCATCCCTTACCACATCGGTAAATGGTTTGCTGCCATCGTAGTTATTAAAAACAAAGTTGAGGGTTCCGCTCAGTACGGCGTCAATCCGGTGAACCTTATCCCCGCTTTTGATCAGGTCGTTTAGCGAACTGATTACGGGCAGACCAGCCCCTACATTGGTTTCAAACAAAAAGCTTGCCTGAAATTCCCTTGCAAGGTCTTTCAATGAGCGATATTGCGTATAAGGGGAAGATGCGGCAATTTTGTTGCAGGCCACTACAGATATGCTTTTTCTTAAAACAGTGCCATAACATCCTGCAACGTCTTCATTTGCCGTTACATCTACAAATACACTGTTGCGCAGATTTTTATCGATGATGGCTTGTTGAAAATCACCGAGTTGCATATCAGGAGCGCTCTGCAATTGTTCAGGCCAGCTCTGCAGATCAATGGCCTCTTCTGTTACCAACATTTTACGGCTGTTGGCCAGTCCCATTATTCTTATTTGCAGGTTCATGTTTTCTTCCAGCCAGGCTTGTTGTGCAGCAATTTGTCCGATCAGTTTGCTGCCTACATTGCCCACTCCGATGATAAACAGATTCAGTTGTTTTTTTACCGATTCAAAAAAGGATTCATGCAAAACATTAAGCGCCTTTTTTACATCTTTATCGGCAATAACAGCGGAAATATTTCTCTCCGAAGAGCCTTGTGCAATGGCACGGATATTGATACCATTGCGTCCCAGCGCACTAAACATCTGTCCGCTGATGCCCGGATGGCTTTTCATTTTATCGCCCACCAATGCTACAATAGCATGGTTATCTTCCACTACCAATGGTTCTACCCTTCGTTGCGCTATTTCCAAAGCAAAAGCTTCGTCGCAGGCATCCTTTGCATGCTGTGCATCACCGGCCTGAACCGCTACACAAATGCTATGTTCGCTTGAGCTTTGGGTAATAAGAATCACATTGATCTTAAGGAGTGCCAATGCTGCAAAAAAACGTTTTGAAAAGCCGGGTATTCCAATCATTCCGCTCCCTTCAAGGCTAAGCAGGGTAATTTTATTGATACTTGATATCCCTCTGATTTTTTCGGCTGATTCTGTTTCGCTGTTTTCAATCAGTGTGCCTGCGTCTTTTGCAGCAAAAGTATTTTTAACCCATACCGGTATTTTCAGGTTCATGACCGGCTGAATGGTAGGAGGATAAATAATTTTTGCCCCGAAATGAGAAAGTTCCATAGCCTCCTGATAACTGATATGGTTGATGGGACGGGCATTGGGTACAAATCTTGGATCGGCTGTCATAATACCAGATACATCGGTCCAAATTTCCAGCACGGTAGCTTTGAGTGCCGCTGCATAAATGGCTGCTGTATAGTCGCTGCCTCCCCGGCCAAGGGTCGTGGTATTCCCCTGCATATTACTAGCAATAAATCCAGGAGCTACATAAATATCGGCGGGGGATGTTTCTACCGCATTTTGAATGCGTTCGTAAGTTTCTTGCGGTAGCATAGTGGCCTGCCCAAAGCGATTGTCGGTTTTTACATACAAACGGCTATCGAGCCAGTAAGAATCTATTTGGCAGGAAGTAAGATAGGCTTGCAAAATCTGCGAAGAAAGCAATTCTCCATAAGCCACGAGTTTATCCTTGGTACGGTCCGAAATTTCCTGAAGCCGGAAAATGCCTTCACAGAGGTCTTCCAGTTCATTACAATATTGCTTTACCTTACTCAGACTGCCGCTTTGGTTGGTAACGGGCAGTAATTGACGTGCTGTGTCGAGGTGACGTTGCTCAATGGATTTTAAAATGTCTTTATAGGATTCTTCGCCCATTGCTGCGAGCTCACCTGTAAGCAGCAATTGATCGGTAATGCCACCGAGGGCACTAACCACAACGACAATAGGGCGATGTGGATAGTTTATCAGAATATCTCCTACCATTCTGATATTATTGGCATTGGCTACAGAGGAGCCGCCAAATTTTAGTACATACATGTGTTGTATTCTAGTTGTTGGTCAAATATTAAAAAGGAGTGGCAAAAATAGGGTTAAAAATGGGCAGCAATACTGCTTTCTTTGCTTTCTAAAAGCGATGTACCCATCAGGTATTCGTCTACTTTTCTGGCACATTCGCGGCCTTCGCTGATGGCCCAAACCACAAGACTTTGGCCTCTGCGCATATCACCACAGGCAAATACTTTTGGCATGCTTGACTTAAAACCTGTTTCAGAGGCCTTTATATTTCCCCGGTTGTCGAGTTCGATTCCAGATTCGGTAAGAAAATTTTCGTGCAGCGGGTGTACAAAACCCATAGCAAGCAAAGCGAGATCGCATGGGATAATTTTGGAGGAGCCGGGTCTCTCTGTAAAATTGGCCGTCGTGCCATTTGCACCAAGCTTCCACTCGAGTTCAACGGTTTCCAAGGAAGTCATTTTACCCAACTCATCGCCAATAAACCTTTTGGTAGCAACCGCCCATTGTCTTTCACAACCTTCTTCGTGGCTCGAAGTAGTTTTTAAAAGCATGGGATAATGGGGCCACGGCATATGTTCTGTCCTGTTTTCAGGTGGCATGGGCATCAATTCGAATTGCGTTACCGAAGCGGCGCCATGTCGGTTACTCGTACCTACGCAATCACTACCGGTATCTCCGCCGCCTATTACCACTACATGCTTTCCGGTCGCTTTTATTTCCTTATCCCAATTGCTTCCGGGGTAACTTCTTTTTTCAAGCAGATTGGCTCCGGGATCATCTACCCGCATGTTTTGTTGTTTCAAAAACTGCATGGCAAAATAAACGCCTTCGAGTTCCCGTCCCGGTACCGGAAGGTCACGGGGAACGGTGCTGCCACCACTTAGAACGATGGCATGGTATTCCCGCAGCAGGTCGGCAAACAGGATATCGGTGCCAATATTTATGTTGCAACGGAACTGTATACCTTCTTCTTTCATCAGGTCGATGCGGCGGTCGATCACCCATTTTTCGAGTTTAAAATCGGGGATACCATAACGAAGCAGTCCACCTGGTTTTTCATCGCGTTCGAAAACAGTAACATAATGCCCTACGCTGTTAAGCTGCGCTGCAGCCGCCATTCCCGCAGGACCTGACCCTACTACAGCAATTTTTTTACCGGTAAAAAGGTTGGGTTTGCGTGGCTTTACGTACCCTTTATCAAAGGCAATCTCAATGATGTGTTTTTCAATTTCTTCGATAGCTACAGCGGGCTGATTGATGCCTAGTACGCAAGCAGTTTCGCAGGGTGCCGGACAAATTCTGCCTGTGAATTCAGGGAAGTTATTGGTAGAGGTCAAAATCTCATAGGCTTCATACCAGTTCTTCCGGTACACGGCATCGTTGAATTCGGGAATGATATTTCCCAGCGGGCAACCGTTGTGGCAAAACGGGATACCGCAATCCATACATCGGGAAGCCTGTTGATTCAAAACAGGTTCTTCATAACGTTCTACAAACTCTTTGTAATCATTTCTGCGTTCTTCTACCGGGCGTTTTTTGGGTAATTCCCGGGTATGATCCATAAATCCTGTTGCTTTTCCCATAGTTTATCTTTTTTGCGTCTCTACTTGAGAGCCGCCTTTTTTTTAAAATCAAGCCTCCGATTTGCTTTTGATTGCCTGCATTTGCAGCGCCTTTTTGTAATCCTTCGGAAACACTTTTACAAAACGGTGGCGCTCAGATTCAAAATCGCTCATCACATATCTAGCCACACTGCTGCCGGTGTAATCAATATGTTTTTGCAGCATGTTTTTCAGATAATCAGCATCCTCCTCTTCGCAGGTATCGAGGTCTATCATTTCCATATTGCATTGGCTGGCAAAATGTCCATCCACATCGTACACATAGGCAATTCCACCACTCATTCCTGCTGCAAAATTTCGTCCTGTGGCTCCGAGGATAATGGCCCTGCCACCGGTCATGTATTCACAACCATGGTCGCCCACACCCTCCACTACCGCATGTGCCCCGCTGTTGCGTACACAAAAACGTTCCCCGGCCTTACCGCGGATAAAGGCTTCCCCATCGGTGGCACCATAAAAGGCAACATTACCGATGATGATATTTTCTTCTGCAACGTAGCTTGATTTTTTGTTGGGGAATACCACAAGTTTTGCACCACTCAGGCCTTTGCCAAAATAATCATTGGCATCTCCCTGCAGTTGCATGGTCAATCCTTTTGCAGCAAAAGCGCCAAAGCTTTGCCCCGCAGTTCCGGTAAAATGGAATTGAATGGTGTTGTCTGGCAATCCGGCAGCTTTGTATTTACGGGTAATTTCGTTGCTGAGCATGGTGCCTGTACTGCGGTCTGTATTCACTATGGGCATACTTGCCTCCACCGGGGTACCCGATGCAATGGCTTTTTCAGCATGTTCCAGCAGTTTCCAATCTAGTACATTAGCCAGTCCATGATCCTGAACTTCAGTATTGTAAAGGGTAGTTCCAGTAACATGTGGCGCTTTGTAAAGAATGGGAGTAAAGTCGAGTTTGCTGTATTTCCAATGATTGATATCTTCTCTTGGTTCAAGGAAATCGCATTGTCCCACCATTTCGTTGATGTTTCTGAAACCGAGTTCGGCCATGATTTCCCTCAATTCCTGTACCAGGAAATGAAAGAAATTGACCACATGGTCTGCATCTCCGGTAAAGCGTTTCCGCAGTTCCGGATTTTGGGTAGCTACCCCAACGGGACAGGTATTGAGGTGGCATTTGCGCATCATGATGCAGCCTTCCACCACCAGTGCAGCGGTAGCTACGCCCCATTCTTCAGCACCAAGCAGGGTCGCAATGGCAATATCCCGGCCGGTTTTCATCTGTCCGTCGGCCTGTACAATTACCCGGCTGCGTAATTTGTTTTTTACCAGTGTTTGGTGGGTTTCGGCCACCCCGAGTTCCCAGGGCAGTCCGGCATGTTTGATGGAGGAAATAGGAGAAGCCCCGGTACCGCCATCGTTGCCAGAAATCAATACCACATCCGCTTTTGCTTTTGTAACCCCGGCAGCAATCGTTCCTACGCCAGCCTTGCTCACCAGTTTTACGTTGATACGTGCACGGCGGTTGGCATTTTTTAAATCAAAGATCAATTGCGCCAAGTCTTCAATAGAGTAAATATCGTGGTGGGGTGGGGGAGAAATTAACCCAACTCCCGGGGTAGAATGACGCACCCGGCCTATCCAGTCGTCTACTTTAAATCCAGGTAACTGCCCACCTTCTCCCGGTTTAGCTCCCTGTGCCATTTTTATTTGTATTTCTTCGGCTTCAGAAAGGTAATAGCTTGTTACGCCAAATCTACCGCTTGCCACTTGTTTGATGGCGCTGCGCATGCTATCACCATTTTCCAATGAGGTAAAACGGACTTCATCTTCTCCGCCTTCGCCCGTATTACTTTTAGCACCTATGCGGTTCATGGCGATGGCCAGCGTGGTGTGTGCTTCCCAACTAATAGAACCAAAACTCATAGCGCCGGTAGCGAATCTTTTTAAAATAGAAACGGCTGATTCCACTTCTTCAATAGGAACAGAGGGTCTTAGTTTTTTAAACTGCAGCAAGCCGCGGAGCGTTGCCGCTTTTTCTGACTGATCATTGACCAGTTTTGAATACTTTTTAAACGTGGGATAATCATTCATCCGGGTGCTGTATTGCAACAAATGAATGGTAGCCGGGTTGAATACATGGTGTTCGCCTTTTCTTTTCCACTTGTAAATTCCCCCTACCGGTAAACGGTCAATGGGTACTTCTTTTTTACTGAAAGCTACCTGATGACGTGCCAGGATTTCCCGGGCAATTTCATCAAGACCCATGCCTTCAATGCGGCTGATAGCCCCGGTAAAGTATTGCTCTACTACATCTTTATTGATGCCGATGATTTCAAAAATCTGGGCACCTGTATAAGATTGCAGGGTGCTGATACCCATTTTGCTGAATACCTTCAGCAGCCCGTTGTTGACCGCTTTTATATAATTCTTTTTCAGTTCATCTGGTCCAAGGGAGGTATTCATTTTTCCGCTCAGTTTCATATCGCGGATAGTACTTAATGCGAGGTAGGGGTTGATGGCAGTGGCGCCAAATCCCAGTAAACAGGCAAAATGATGCACTTCCCAGGCATTGCCGGCTTCTACAACGATACCCACCTTGCCGCGATAACCTTTGCGGATAAGGTGGTGGTGCACAGCCGAAACCGCCAGCAACATTGGAATAGGAGCATGATCACTATCAATGGCTCTGTCGCTTAGTATTACCACTTCAAAACCGTCTTCTACGGCGTCTACGGCATAGCGGCACAGGCGGTCAATTGCTTTTTTCATGGAGCCGGGCAGCCCATCAGAACGGAAATAGCATTGTAGTGTTTTGGCCTGGAAGATACCGGTATCAATACTCCTTAATTTTTCTAAAGCACGATTGGTAAGAATGGGGTGCTCGAGTGCCACAATATGGCAACTCAGTGGATCCTCCACCAAAATATTACCGTTGTTGCCTACAAATGCTGAAAGGCTCATTACGAGTCTTTCCCGGATAGGATCAATAGGCGGGTTAGTAACCTGCGCAAATAATTGTTTAAAATAGCTTGTCAGGTGTTGCGGCTGATCGCTAAGAATAGCAAGTGGCACATCGGTACCCATGGACCCAATCGGTTCTTTCCCATCAATGGCCATAGGTGCAATAATGGTTTCCAGGTCTTCCGTACTGTATCCAAAAGCTTTCTGGTATTTAAAAACCTGATCGTGCTCCAAATGGGTAAACATCACCCTTGGTTCAGGCAATTCTTCGAGTCTGATTTTGTATTTGTTGAGCCAGTTGGCATAAGGCTTTTGGCTGCAAATGGACTGCTTTAGTTCTTCATCGCTGATGATGCGTTCCTGTTCCATATCCACCACAAACATACGGCCCGGTTGCAGGCGTCCGTACTGTTTTACATTATCAGGTTCAATGGGTAAGGTGCCAGATTCGGAAGACATGATTACCCGATCGTCGTGGGTAATGCAATACCGGGAAGGTCTTAGCCCGTTGCGGTCGAGGGTGGCACCAATAATTTTTCCATCGGTAAAGGAGATGGAGGCCGGACCATCCCAGGGTTCCATCAAACAGGCATGGTATTCGTAAAATGATTTTTTTACCTTATCCATTTTTTCATCACCTACCCATGCTTCGGGTACCAGCATCATCATGACATGCGGCAAACTGCGTCCGGTTAGGGTAAGCAATTCAATCATGTTGTCGAGGCAGGCACTGTCGCTTTGGCTGCTGGAAACAATCGGGCGGAGCATGTCCATTTCTTCCCTGCTAAACCAAGGGGAAGTAAACCCTTGTTCGCTGGAGCGCAGCCAATTTATATTACCCTGCAGCGTATTGATTTCACCATTATGCGCCATATAGCGGAATGGCTGTGCCAAACGCCAGCTTGGGAAGGTATTGGTAGCAAAACGGCTATGTACCAGCCCAAAAGCACTGATCATGCTTTTGTTGGATAGGTCTGGAAAATATTGCCGAACCTGATTACTGGTGAGCTGACCCTTGTAAACCACCGTTTTATAAGAAAGCGAAGCAACATAAAAACCAACGGTATCCTGTTTTACAGTTTGAGCAATCAGATGAGCGGCATGGTTTCGCAGTACAAATAATTTTCTTTCAAACGCTTCGGGATCATGCAGTTCAGCTGGTTTTTTAATAAAAACCTGTTCCATTTCGGGTTCTACGGAAAGGGCTGTTTCCCCAATTCCTTCGGTGAGTACAGGTACTTTCCGATAGCCAAGGATATCCAACCCCAGTTTTTCGGCTGTTCTGTTAAATATTTCGCGGCAAGCTTCGCGGAGCGCCACATTTTTTGGAAAAAAGATAACCCCAACACCATAATTTCCTGCTTCGGGCAGGTGCATATTGCTTTTGAGGCATTCTTCGTAAAAAAATTCGTGTGGTACCTGAATCATGATACCGGCACCGTCACCCGAATTTTCTTCGCACCCACAGGCACCCCGATGTTCCATATTCTCAAGGATGGTTAACGCATCACTGATATGCTGATGGCTTTTTATGCCTTTAATACTGGCTACAAAGCCAATGCCGCAGGAGTCACGCTCAAATGATGGATGGTATAATCCTTGCCCTGTTTCTAACATTTAATTCGAATTTTGATTAAGTTAAAAATACAATCTACTTCGGTTTCCTATGGCAAGAAAAGCAGATGAAAGTACATGCTTTTTGTGAAGAATCTACAACCTGTGTAAGGATCCTTTTTTTATATCATGTAGCCAAATAGCTTATCATTTTTATTGATTTCAATATGATCAATGTGAAAAGTCTTCATGTTTTCCAGAAGTATTTTATAATCTCTTTTTTCAGCCAGTTCAATGCCTACCAAAGCCGGACCGCTTTCTTTGTTGGTTTTTTGCATATACTCAAAGCGGGTAATATCATCTCCCGGACCAAGAATGTTGTTGACAAATTCTTTCAGTGCCCCCGGACGTTGTGCAAACCGGATAAGGAAATAATGTTTGAGCCCTTCGTATTGAAGCGAACGCTCCTTTATTTCCGGCATCCGGTCAATATCATTGTTGCTGCCACTTACGATGCAAACAACTTTTTTGTGTTTTATCTTTTCAGCAAAAGCATCTAACGCAGCCACCGACAATGCTCCTGCAGGTTCCACCACGATCGCTTCCTCATTATAAAGCTTTAAAATGGTACTGCAAATTTTTCCTTCGGCGACAAGGTGCATATCATCGATAATGTCTTTTGCCATGTCGAAGGTTAGATCCCCCACACGCTTTACTGCTGCTCCGTCTACAAAACGATCAATATAGTCGAGCGTAACGGGCGCTCCCTGCTGTAAAGCCTTGTACATGGAAGGAGCTCCTTCTGGTTCCAATCCTATGATGTTGGTTGTCGGCGAAAGCTCTTTCAGGTAGGTACCTGCTCCCGCTATCAGACCTCCGCCACCCACTGGTATAAATACAAAATCAATACCACTTAGTTCATCTGCTATTTCTTTGCCCACGGTTCCTTGTCCTTCAATGATGCGATAATCATCAAAAGGCGGTACAAAAAGCATGTTATTTTTTTCAGTAAATGCTTGTGCCGCTTTGGAGCAATCATCAAAATTATCGCCTACCAACTGAATGCTGATATTGTTTTCGCCATGCATCCGTACTTGCTGGATTTTTTGTTTTGGGGTAATCACCGGCATAAAAATGACTCCCTGCACATTCAGTTGCCGGCAGCTCCAGGCAAACCCTTGTGCATGATTGCCAGCACTTGCACACACCAGTCCGTTTTGTTTTTCGGCTGTAGTTAACTGACTGATCATATTGTAGGCGCCGCGTAATTTGTAGGAGCGCACCACTTGCAGGTCTTCGCGTTTCAGGTACACATGACAATCAAACTTTTTGCTAAGCGAATGGCTGTATTGTAAAGGGGTTTGGCGTACCACCTCCCTAAGCCTTGCGGCAGCAGCGTTTACATTTATTTTTGGGACGGTGGTGGATGAATGCATGGAATATTTATGAAGAAGTAAGACTGTCGTTTGACAGTCTTACTATTAAAAAAGCAATTATTTACCTGATTGATTTTCGGGACGGAGGCTACGAACGGTTTTGCCGGCCTGCCACATTTCGCTTTCCCGGAGTTCACTTAGTTCTGCCTCCAGTTTTACCCGGTAGTCAGGCTGACTGTTAAGGTCGATAGATCTTTGTGATTCCTTGCCTGTAGCAACGCTTTCGTAGAGTTCTTCAAAAACGGGTGCGGTAGCATCGCGGAATTTTTTCCACCAGTCAAGCGCACCGCGCTGTGCGGTGGTAGAACAATTCGCATACATCCAGTCCATGCCATTTTCAGCTACGAGTGGCATCAGGCTTTGCGTCAATTCTTCCACCGTTTCGTTAAAGGCTTCTGATGGCGAGTGTCCTTTTTTACGTAGGACCTCATATTGTGCGGCAAAAATTCCTTGAATGGCGCCCATCAGGGTACCTCTTTCGCCGGTCAAATCACTGAAAACTTCTTTTCTGAAATCGGTTTCAAACAGGTAGCCGCTTCCTACCGCAATGCCCAATGCAATAACCCTTTCAAAGGCATTACCTGTGGCATCCTGAAAAATGGCATAGCTGCTGTTGAGTCCACGGCCTTCGAGGAACATCCGGCGCAGCGAGGTACCCGAGCCTTTTGGTGCTACCAGGAAAACATCCACATCTTTTGGGGGTATAATGCCGGTTTGCTCATTGAAAGTAATACCAAAACCATGGGAAAAATAGAGTGCTTTACCAGGTGTCAGATGTTTTTGAACGGTCGGCCACAATTCAATCTGTGCAGCATCGCTTAGCAGGTAACAAATGATGGTTCCTTTTTCAAGTGCTTCTTCAATGGGGAACAGTGTTTCGCCGGGTACAAAACCGTCTTTTACTGCCTTGTCCCAGCTTTTTGAATTTTCACGCTGACCCACAATTACATTGATGCCGTTATCTTTCTGGTTCAATGCTTGTCCCGGACCTTGTACACCATATCCGATTACCGCTACAGTTTCCTCTTTTAAAACTTCCTGCGCTTTACTCAGGGGAAATTCATCCCG
>JBBQXO010000100.1:0-16245 GCA_038209595.1 Chitinophagales bacterium | reverse complement strand
AACTGGACACCATCTTCAGGCCTTTCTGCTTCTAATATCCCCAATCCAACAGGTATTCCATTAGTCACTACAACTTATCGGGTGAATGTTATTGATTCGGCTGGATGCTATCCGGATAGTGCAGACGTGGTGCTATCTATTTCTCCGCAACCAACGGTGGATGCAGGGCCAGACCTTGTACTGGCATATAACGCTCCTTTCACCCTAAATCCAATCTATAGCCCTGATGTATCCATTTATCAGTGGTCTCCGGCTTCCCAGCTCAATTGTTCTAATTGTGCCAATCCTATTGGGAGAGCCCTGGAAACCGGAATTCTGGTAGTCAATGCAAGAAATATTGACGGATGCAATTCTTCAGATAGTTTGCTGATAACGATTGAATGTGATCCGGCCAACCTACTGATGCCTTCAGCTTTTACGCCCAACGGTGATAACCTCAATGATTTCTTTTACCCGCTTACAAGGGGTGTTTCTCTTATTAAACGATTCCAGATTTTTAGCCGGTACGGACAATTAATCTATGAAAAATACAATATCAGACCTAATGAACGGAATTTTGGGTGGGACGGAACCATCAACGGAAAGCCTCAGGGTTCAGGTAACTTTATTTTTATAGTTGATGCGGAATGCGACCTGGGAAATTTAATCAGCACCAAGGGGAGTGTTATGCTATTGAGGTAATAATCCTCATTTTTCCTTTATTTCTTCGTAAGAAATATATTCTCCGCCAAGGTCATATTTAGGTTTTTCCTCTTTGGATGGATTGTCCTTAGAATGGACTTCCTGCTCAAATGGATTTTGTGGTGCTTGGGTTCTCATCTGTTCAAATTGCTTTTTTGCAGCCTTGGTGGCCTTATATACTGGCCATACAAAACCGGTAAAAAACCGAAAAAATAAAAAGGCAAGAATCCCGAATAATATATATGACATAGTGTTACAAAGATAAAAATACTGTGTTCTGAATCCTTGTTAAATTTTTTAAGGTTCCAAAACCCTTTAAATTTTTGAAATTGTAGAAAATTGCGCTTTTAAATGCGTTTTTTTGGATTCACTTTTTTTTTGGTAAAATAGAAGGCTTATGCCTACCTTTGCATTGGAATGATTAAGGTAAGGAAGGGAACGGATATCGTTCCCTTTTGATTTGTGGAGGTTTATGAGAAAATTTGAGCTGAGTTTTAAAAATTAAATGGGATAATCTGGCTGACATGATACAGCAATTAGAAGGGTTTATTGAGGATATTTTGCAGGAATATCCCGAGGTGTTTTTGGTTCAGGTTCGGATAAAACCCACCAACAATATCAAGGTTTTTATAGATACAGATGAAGGTATTACCATTGAAAAATGTATTCGAATCAACAGGAAATTGTATAAGAAAATAGAGGAAGCTGTCTTGTTTGATGAGGGAGATTTTTCACTGGAAGTCAGCAGTCCTGGCATTGGGGAGCCTATTTTGCTTAACCGGCAGTATTTGAAAAATGTAGGACGTAATTTTTCAGTGGTTAAAAACGATGACACCCGGCTTGAAGGATTGCTGAAGGAGTGTAACGAGGATGGGATTTTGATGGAAACTACCGAAGGGAAAGGAAAAAAAATGATTATCCAAATGCACACCCTTTTATTCTCCGAAATAAAAAAAGCAATGGTAGAAGTAAAATTTTAAAAAAGAAAAACTGATTTCAATTATCAATTGGCAATAAAAAATGGCAAGTATTAACCTGATTGACGCATTCCAGGAGTTCAAGGACGAGGAGCAAATAGACCGTCCCACGCTTATGAAAGTGGTAGAGGATGTATTTAAAACACTACTCCGGAAAAAATTTGGTGCGGATGAGAATTTCGACGTAATTGTTAATGCAGAGAAAGGTGACCTCGAAATTATTCGCCGTCGAATGATTGTGGAGGATGGAGATGTAATGGATCCGAATGAGGAAGTTGCCTATTCTGACGCCATAAAAATTGAACCTGACTTTGAGGTAGGAGAAGAACTTTTTGAGGAAGTTGACCTGCTCGATTTTGGAAGAAGAGCTATTTTGGCCGCTAAACAGACACTTGCAAGCCGAATCGGCGACCTGAAGAAAAATATTCTGGTAAAAAAATATGCTGACCGGGTTGGTGAGATCATTAGTGCAGAAGTATATCAGGTTTGGCGCAAAGAAATTTTGTTACTCGATGAGGACGGTAACGAATTACTTTTACCTAGAAGCGAACAGATTCCTCAGGATTTTTTCAAGAAAGGAGAACCTATCCGGGCTGTAGTTAAAAAGGTGGAACTAAAAAACAATATGCCTGTTATCATACTTAGCAGGACGCATCCATCCTTTTTGGCTAAATTACTCGAAATTGAGGTGCCTGAAATATTTGATGGTCTGATAACGATTCGTAAGATTGTACGCGAACCAGGAGAAAGAGCCAAAGTGGCTGTGGAGAGTTTTGATGATCGGATTGATCCCGTTGGGGCTTGCGTAGGTATGAAAGGGAGCCGTATACATGGAATAGTGAGAGAATTGAAGAATGAGAATATTGATGTTATTAATTTTACCAATAATATCAACCTCCTTGTTCAGCGTTCACTTACTCCGGCAAAAATCAGCCGGATGGTAATAGATCAGGAAAGACAGCATGCTGACGTATTTTTACCGCCGGATCAGGTTAGCCTGGCAATTGGTAAAAGAGGCGTTAACATTAAATTGGCCTGTGAACTTACTGGTCTTGATATAGATGTGTTCCGCGATGTGGAAGAGGATGAAGATGCCTTTGATGTAGGAATTGATGAATTTGCGGATGAAATTGATGAATGGATTATTAGCACCCTCAAGAGGATTGGGTGTGATACCGCCCGGGCAGTTTTGGCGTTGAGCCCCGAAGAATTAGAACGCCGGACGGACTTTGAAAAGGAAACTATCATTGAAGTTCGCAGAATATTGCAAGAAGAAATGGATGCCGAATAAGGAATTTTGAATAATTTGAGACCTTATTAGGTTACAATCGAGCTTTTTTTGAATACTTATTATAAATCATGAACCATTTATAACAGAATGGTTTTGGAGGAGTGAATGTCAGTAGAAATTAAATTACCCCGCTTATTGGCTGCCGCAAAGGAGTTTAATGTAGGGCAGGATACATTGGTCGATTTTCTGATCGGCAAAGGTTTCAATCGCGATGATTTGAAGCCAACGGCGAAGCTAGCGCCGGATATGTATCAGGCTTTGCAAAAGGAATTTCAGGGCGACAAGGTTGCCAAGGCCAAAAGTGATCTTATTGATTTGCCGAAAGGCGTTTCAGGTGAACACCGGCGCAGACGGGAAGAAGAAGAAGTCCATTTCAGGAAAGAGGAGAAGAAGGTCAGTCATGATAAGGATAAGGAAGTCATTGGAGAAATTCCTGCGGCTGCACCACTTATTGAACCGGTAATTCCTGCTCCTGAACCTGTCGTAGAACCCGAGCCGGAGCCCGTTGTTGCTATAGTTTCTCAGGAAACGCACCCGGAGCCCATACAGGAGTTCGTACCACACGCGGTGGAAATTATACCAGTAATTACACCAGAAGAAGTTGTTTCTGCTCCTGCACCAGAACCTGTTGAAGAATCTCCTGCTTTTAAAGAAACGGCTGAGATCTCTGAAAACCAAGCTGAACCGAAAGAAACCGAAGAAGTAGCCAAGCCAACAGAAAATATAGAAAAAACCAAGATTGAAGAAAAGCCAGTTACCCCGGAAATAACAAGGATAGAGGCCCCAGAAGTAGAAGGCGTTAAAATTATAAAAAAGATTGATCTGGCAGCTATTGATTCAAGTACACGGCCCAAAAAGGGTGCTCCTCGAATTGATAAAAATAAAAGGCCAAGTAAACCAGCAGAAGTCCGTAGAGCAGAACCTTTTAATAAACCGGTGGTAGGAGTTCCTTCAGGGATTGAAGCCCAACAAGTCACTATGCCGCAGGATCAAACTGAAACTGCACCCCCTGTAATCACCAATATTTCCGCCGAAAGATTAACCGGGCCTAAAATAATTGGTAAAATTGAATTGCCAAAAGACAATGATACCAGACCTAAAGGTCCTTCTGAACGTGAGAAACGCAAAAGAGCCCGTATACCAGTTGCACGCAGAGAAAATCAAGGCGGCGGTGGTGGCGTAGGCAGACCTCTGCCTGGCGGTCCTAACCGGGGAAGTGGCGGAAACAATACCGGTGGCCCCAATCGTGGTGGTGGAAACAATACCGGCGGCCCCAATCGTGGTAGTGGAAGCAATACAGGTGGCCCCAATCGTGGTGGTGGAAATAATACCGGTGGCCCCAATCGTGGTGGTGGTAGTGGTCCTATCCGTGGAAATGATCGCGGACCAGCACGCAGAGATGACAGGATCATCGACGAAAAAGAAATTCAAAGAAAATTACAGGAAACGCAGGCTCGTCTCTCAGGAGGTAACCGGCCTGGTAAGGGCATGAAGGCAAGGGCGCGTCGGGATAAGAGGCGCGAAATGGCGGAAGCCCAAAATGAAGGGGTTGAAGATAACCTGCTGGAATTGACAGAATTTATCAGCGTAAGCGAACTCGCTTCGTTGATGAATGTAAACTTTGCCGAAGTAATCGGAAAGTGTATGAGCCTTGGTATCATGGTGTCCATCAATCAGCGTCTCGATGCAGAAGTAATTGAACTGGTTGCCAATGAATTTGGGTTTGATGTGAAGTTTGTTGGTCTGGAAGACCAGGATATTGAGGACGATGATGATATTGTGGACGATGAGGCTGCACTGGTTTCCAGGGCTCCCATTGTTACCATCATGGGTCACGTTGACCATGGTAAAACATCGTTGCTTGACTTTATCCGGAATGCCAATGTGGTGTCAGGTGAAGCAGGTGGTATTACCCAGCACATAGGTGCTTACGAGGTAACCGCCCCAAGTGGCAAAAAAGTCACTTTCCTAGATACACCGGGTCACGAAGCCTTTACAGCGATGCGGGCAAGGGGAGCCAAGGTAACGGATATAGCCGTGATTGTTATTGCAGCAGACGATGCCGTGATGCCGCAAACCAAGGAAGCCATCAGTCACGCACAGGCTGCGAACGTGCCGATGATTTTTGCCATCAATAAGATAGATAAAGACGGGGCAAACCCACAAAAAATATACGAGCAGCTTTCCGGAATGAACATCCTTGTAGAAGAGTGGGGTGGTAAATTTCAGAGTCAGGAAATAAGTGCAAAGCAAGGTCTGAATATTGACCTGTTACTTGAGAAAATCTTGCTGGAAGCCGAGATACAGGAATTGAAAGCCAATCCCGATAGAATGGGTACAGGTACAGTAATTGAAGCCACCCTCGATAAGGGAAGGGGTTATGTTACTACTGTGCTTGTGCTAAATGGCTCTCTTGAAATAGGCGATGTGGTTGTAAGCGGGCCTTATTTCGGTCGTGTAAAAGCCATGTTTAATGAGCGAAACGAGAAAACAGAATTAGCCGGGCCTTCTTCGCCTGCCTTGATACTTGGCTTGAACGGAGCTCCACAGGCCGGAGAGAAATTTAAAGTGTTTGAAGATGAAGGAGATGCCAAATCAGCAGCCTACAGACGCGGTCAGATTCTGCGTGAACAAGGTATGCGTACCCGCAAGCACATTACGCTTGATGAAATTGGTCGTCGACTTGCACTCGGTAACTTTAAAGAACTCAATGTCATTATTAAAGGCGACGTGGATGGTTCTGTAGAAGCCTTGAGTGATAGTTTGCAGAAACTGAGTACCGAAGAAATTGTGGTAAATGTGATCCTGAAGGGTGTTGGTGCTATTAGTGAAAATGATGTGACGCTGGCAAGTGCTTCGGATGCCATCATCATGGCCTTTAACGTACGTCCTAACTTGCAGGCATCAAAACTTGCCGAAGTGGAAGGTATTCAGATAAAACAATACTCGATTATATACAATGCCATTGCAGATATTAAAAGTGCGATGGAAGGGTTACTCGAACCTAAGATTGAGGAAAAAGAAGTCGCTACTGTTGAAGTTCGCGAAGTCTTCAAATTTGATAAAGCTACCGTTGCAGGTTGTTATGTATTGGATGGCCGATTGAAACGTGATGCTAAGATCAGACTTTTCCGCGATGGTGTATTGATCTATCCACGTACAGAAGGTGCTTTTGCCGAACTCGGAAGCCTGAAGCGTTATAAAGATGATGTGAAGGAAGTGGTCAATAATTACGAGTGTGGTCTTACCCTCAAAAACTATATCGATTTGCAGGTAGGTGATACGCTTGTAGCAATAGAAGAAGATGAAGTTAAAAGAACCCTCTAAGTTCGGGGAATTGAAATTTTGGACTATGAGGAAAATAGATACTCAATTATCCGGGGCTTTTACTCCGGTAAAAAATAGAGTTGAAAGTGCCGGATAGGTGCAAAGTCCCGCATTGCTTTTTGCTTGCGGGATTTTTACATTGTTAAATTCGTCTGGAAATCCTCAAAGCTGGGGATGAACCCTTTAATTTTGAAAGAATAATAATATCTATGAAATTGTCAAATAAAACTGCGCTGCTATTAATATCAGCACTTTTCTTTTCGGGACTTATTCAGGCACAGGTAAAGCGGGTAGTAGCCGATAAAATTATTGGTAAAGTGGGGGATCGGATCATTTTGAAAAGTGATATTATGAACTCCATGGCTGATATTCAGCGGCAAGGAGGGCAATTGCCTGAAAATGCCGAATGTGTAATTTTTGAATCTGAACTTATAAAAAAGGCATTGGTACTGCAGGCCGAGAAGGATTCTATCCAAATTGACGACGAGGAAATTGAGTCACAGATTGATAATCAGATCCGGGGTTTTATGCAGATGTATGGTACTGCACAGGCGCTGGAAGAAATATCCGGAAGAACCATATACCAGCTTAAAGATGATTTTAAAGTCCCCTTTAAAGAGAGAGAACTTGCCAATAGAATGCGTGGTAAAATATTGGAGAATGTAAAAATGACTCCAATCGAAGTAAAAACCTATTGGAAGGAAATACCAAAAGATAGTTTACCATTTTATGAAAGCGAACTGGAAGTAGGGCAGATTGTGATTTATCCTAAGCCCGACCGGGAAATTGAAAGCTATACCGCCAAGCGTTTGAATGATATCAAAAAGCAAATAGAAGGGGGAGCCCGATTTGATCAGATGGCTAAGATTTATAGCGAGGATCCGGGTAGTAAAAATACAGGTGGTCAGTATACCATTAACCGGACGGAGAAATCATGGGATCCGGTTTTTCTCAACACCGCTTTTAGGTTGAAAGAAGGACAAATCAGTAATGTGGTAAAGTCCAAGTTTGGCTTACACATTATTCAAAATGTAAGTCGTTCAGGTGATGATGCCGTAGTAAGGCATATCCTGATGATTCCTCCGATTACCGAAGAAGAAGTTACAGGAGCAATAGAAAGACTAGATAGTGTAAGGGCGAAGCTAATGGCTGGAACCACCTCCTTTGGCGAAGCAGTTGCTAAATACAGTGATGAGGAAGATAAATTTACGGGAGGGTGGAAGCTGGGACCTGACCAATCAACTATGATTACGATTGATCAGCTCGATAAAGATATGATTCCTATGTTGAAGGACTTGAAAGCCGGTCAATACTCTTATCCTTCTGCTTTCGAAACTGAACAGGGCAAAAAGGGAGTACGCGTTCTTTATCTGCGCACCCGAACTGAGCCACACCGGGAAAATCTTCAGGAGGATTATAACAGGATTGCAAGCAGGGCACTTGAAGATAAAAAAATGCAGGTACTGGAAAACTGGTTCGATGAGAAAATCAAAAACTATTTTATATTCGTCGATAAGGACTTTGGCACATGTACTGCTCTGAAGCCTTGGTTGGATGCTAGTACAAGGAACCTTTCTAAAAATTAAGTCTTTTCTATTTAACCGGAATTTTCCATCCATGGTGGTATTTCGGTAACAACAGCGAATGGGAGTCAGGATCATTTAATTGGATCTTGTCTCCCATTTCAGGTTTTTCTATCTTGCCACTGCGGTAAGCAATATTGCCAAGATGGCAATGGATTGCTGTGGTGGCTCCTGCTTCAATAGGACAGTTCAATAAAGCAGCATCTCCTGCTTTAATGGCTTGTACCATGTTTTGGGTGTGCATGTCCACTCCGTCGTCCGATTTTTTTTGCAAGGCCAAACCCTCCATCCGGGGCTGATTCCGGTCTTTTTCTGGTCTTACTTCCCATCCGGAACGGTCCAATAACAGGGTTCCATTGCTACCAATAAAAGCAATGCCATGATTCAGGCCATAATGGCCGTATTGTCTTCCCATGGTATGTTCCCAAATCATTTGGAAACCCTCATACTGGTAAACAGCAGTTTGTGTATCCGGGGTTTGCCGGGCATCATCCGGGTAAGCTAAATGGCCTCCCACACTTACCACCGATTGTGGCAGTCCAGGTTTCATACCCAACAACACCATATCAATCAGGTGAACGCCCCAGTCGGTCATCAACCCACCTGCATAATCCCAATACCAGCGAAAGTTATAGTGAAACCGGTTGGGGTTAAAAGGTCGCTCGCTTGCAGGACCAAGCCACATCTGATAGTCTACACCCATTGGAACAGGTCCGTTTTCAGCCTTTGGTAATAGCTTATGCCCGTTAAACATCCAGGCTTTGGTTTGTGCTATGGTGCCTAGTTTGCCACTATGTACAAAAGCAATGGCATCTTTAAAATGTTGCTGGCTTCTCTGCCATTGGTTTACTTGTACTATACTCTTGTATTTTTTGGCAACAGCCATCATTATTTCTGCTTCGCCCACGCTATTGCTGGCAGGCTTTTCAAGTAGTATATGTTTACCGGCAGCACAGGCATCCGCCATTATAAGACAATGCCAATGGTCAGGTGTGGCTATAATTACAATATCCACCTTTTTATCTTCCAGTAATTTTCGGTAGTCCTTATAAATAGTGGGTTGCAGATTTAATGTGGCCAACTCGCCTTTACGCTGTGCAAGCACGGCATCGTCAACATCACAGAGCGCCACACAGGCTATCTCGCTCATTTTTAGCATACTTGTCAGATTATTCCATCCCATTCCCTTACACCCAATTAAACCTACGCCTATGCGATCGTTGGGAGATACCTGCCTCCGTATGGCTGACAATACATCCATCGGTATAGCAGCCATCAAACCCATACCTAAAAAACTGAGTCCCGATTCCCTGAGAAATTTTCTGCGTTCCATGTGGGAAAGTTAAGTAAATATTCTATTTGCAAAAAAAACCACAAACAAATAATCAGAGAATATTGCAGTTTTTCCATTGCGTTCGTGAGCATTTCAGGCGTGAATTTCGAGTGATAGCCTTCTGTTTTTTTTTACAGAAAAATGGTAACTTGCATGGTATAGAAAATAAACATGAGTACACCTGCATCCATATCGCCACCACGCACCATACTACAGGCCTACCGAAGTCTGCCCGAAGGCACCATGGCGCAACTTATCCAAAACCAGATTATTATGAGTCCGGCACCGCTAGATAAGCATCAACGCATTTCAATGGAATTAAGCTCTGAACTTGTGTATCATGTTAAATCAAGAAAATTAGGTACAGTTCGCTATGCACCGTATGATGTGTATTTCGATCGTGAAAATGCATTTCAACCGGATATCCTGTTTATTAGCAATGAGCGCAAGCACCTTATCGAGAAAGATGGACTGTATGGGGCGCCTGATTTGATTATTGAGATTCTTTCTCCCTCTACCGCCCATTACGACCTTCACGAAAAGAAAGCGATATACGAACAATATGGGGTAAAAGAGTACTGGATCGTAGATCCGGAGGACAATAGCGTTGCGGGATATCAGTTAGAAAATGGAAAATTTTTACCCCTAAATAATGCAATTGGAAAAATTGAATCTGTTTTATTGGGCTGGAAAGTGGAATTTTGAAGAAAACCATCAATCCAAACCGTGAAGCTTGCTTCAAAGAATACTCAAGTAGTCATGAGGAATTCCCACAAATGTATCCTTTTAATGCCTTTAAAGGAATGCAGAGGAGCTAATTCATCCATGCTAACCACCAATTTGGGATAGTTATCTTCAATTTCCTGAAGGTTGCCAAATGCTCTCTGAATAATTTTTTCGTCGGCTAGTAAATAAGCTACCTGTATATACAGTTTTTCTCCATCCTTTTCGGCCACAAAATCAATTTCTTTATCCCCTAATTTACCTACGAAAACTGAATATCCGTTTTGTAACAAATGCATATACACTGCATTTTCCAATAATTTTCCAATGTCACCCGAAAAATTAAACGGCCTGATACAGTTGCGTAAACCAAGATCTTCAAAATAGTATTTTTCTCCAATTTCAAACACCTTCAATCCGGATACTTCGGTGCGTGGAACCTTGTATATAAAAAATGCTTTTGTAAGTGCATTGATGTAAGAAATTACAGTGGGTACCGGTATATTGATGGATTGTGATTTAAGATACTTACTAATATTTTGTGCGGAAAACAGGTTGCCTACATTGTCCGATAGATAGCTAATGAGGTTTTCAAGGAAAGCTACATTGCGAATGTTTTCCCTTGCCACCACATCTTTGAGTAGTATAGAATGGTATAAATTTTTCAAATACTCAAAAGCTACCGGAAGGTCAGGTCCTAAATGGTACAGGTAAGGCATTCCACCGATCGTTAAATACTTATTGAGGCTTTCATTGTTGTTTTCTATTTGATGAAAGTTGAGGAACTCGCTATAACTTAAACCGTGTATATGTATCGCAATATGTCTGCCACCAAGTAAAGTGGCCAATTCACCTGAAAGCAGATTGGCATTGCTGCCGGTACAATAAATATCGCAGGAGCGTTCATTTAATAAACTCCGCAAACACTTTTCAAAGGCATCTACTTCCTGGATTTCATCTATAAACAGATAATTACTATCCTTTTCTTTAAGTTGCGCTTTTACGTATTGATAAAGCGAAGCATCATCCCTGATATCCCGGAACTCATTCAGTTCTTTATCGATATAAATAATATGAGCGGTTTTATCGGTATTGCGGATATGCTCAATGATTTGCTTGAGCAGAAAGCTTTTACCTACCCTCCGCTGACCCGGTAAGCACCTTAATGAGCGACTTACCAATGAACGGTTTGATCCGGTCGAAATAGTGAGATCGCGATATGATGATTGGCTTTTTATGGGACATTCCTGATATTTTGTAAAATATGTTTTACAAAAGTACAATTTTTTATTTTTTTGTAAAATACGTTTTACAAATTAGTTAATTTTGCACATTTTGTAAAGTATGTTTTACAAAAATTTTCATAGTAATTCTTCCAGTTATTCTTCGTTATGAAGGATGATTTCTGTAAAGGAGGGTTTAGCATGCCTTTATTTACCACCATTCTTTTTCCCTTAATGTATATTAAACTGCCCCTTTATCCCTACAAACAACCTGTGTTGATCAAGCCTAATATCACGGTTACCAATAGTCACTTTCCCGTGTTGGTATTCCCAGTTGGCATGGATGGAGAAAGTTCGGCTCATGCGAAATGCTATTTGGGCAGCAAATATGGAGGTGAAACTGCCCACACCCTTATTTTCTTCGCCGTTCTGCGTTCTATTCTTCTGAACATAAAGGAGTCGACCGAGGCCCACTTTAGGCAATAGTAAAAAGCGATTCTTTTTATCGAGCTTAAAGGCATATGCGTAATATATAGCGGTACTGTTTACAACAAGCCAATCTCTCCTTGTAAGGCCGCTATCAATAATAGAAGGTTGTGTACTGTTCAGGAATTGCAAACTGGCAAAATGATTTTTTTGGTGCAAGCCGCACACCCGCTTCAAAGCCAAATATCCAGGGCCTAAAAGCTGGCGCCATGGGTTGATTTTCGGGAGGCCACCATGATACATAATTTTGTACAGGAAAGGTATTGCCTGCAAGGATGGATAAAAAGTATTTTCGGTTTGTAAAAGGATCGTCCGGTTTGGGTTTGGTTACGCCACAATCTTCAAGCGGTGGCAATTGCTTCATTAATTCAATGGCCTCCTGTGCTCTTAAAGGGATCAATTGTACGGTAGGTTTTAATATTTGTTCCTGAACACCCACCATTTCAAAATAGAGGATGTCGCCATCTTCTATATAAATCTCTTGCCTTTCTGTTTTGGAAGTGGGTTTTTTTACGCCGAGGTCGGCAGCAATGGTATAAATGCCGGTATCTACATCGTGTATAGAATAGCTTTTATTGGGCAGTCGGCAAATCATGGAATCATTTAAAAACACCGGCAGTTTGTTGAGCAGCCCTTTTTGGGGTATTTGCCGGTACATAAAAAAGATGATAACAATACGGCCTTTACCGGGTGGCGGTTCAGGTGGGTCGTGTTTTACCTGTGCAGCAAGTATTACCGGCAGTAGTATCAGGAGTAAGAGGAATTTTGTTTTCATATTGCATGTATTGAGGCTGTTTAGATGCTGCTTAACAAACCAATTGCCAAAATAATAGTGCCAGTAATGGGATGAAATACACATAAAATATAGGGTATTGTTGCATAGTTTAGCTTTCCCTATTAAATTGTATTGTGAAGCGTCCCACTTCTTTATAAACATAGGAGCCTTTTTCAGCATCATACGCTATTGGAGCACCAAGGTCTTTTAAAGCCTTTAAAATTTCGTATAGCGTACTTTTACTGATGTGCAACCTTCGAGCAAGCTGTTCAGGTTTGCCGGTTGCCTTTAAAAAAATTAATTCATCAATTCTTTTAATTCTTTCTAAAAGTTTTTGGGCCATAACTTCGATTTTTTGATCTAGGGTAAATTACCTTAGGTCCTAAAATATTTTCTTTATGTTAATCGAATTTATAAAATTTGATGTTATCTAGAAAAACGAAGATTATAATCATTTCACAAAAATAGTTGGATACCGAAATTAACTTGATCGTAAAGAAACAAATCTCGATTATTCAATAAAGTTAAGTTGTGTTTTAATTTTTCAGTTGAGAGCAATATTATTATACACTTTACATCATAAAAAAAACGAGGCAACCAAAAGTGCCCCGTTTTTTTGCTTAATTATTTATCTATTAATGCTGAACAACAATTTTATGTAGTTCCTCATGATCTTTTGTAAATACCCTTACCGTATAAATATCTGCCTTAAGGGCCGAAACATTTATGGTTGCTGATTTTGTAAAATTTGAGAATGACTGTTCAAAAACTTGTTTGCCCATTTTATCAATGATTTGAATTTTTATTAGGTCTTTGCTAACTTCTTTCTTTTTAGGAATAAGCGGGGACAATTTTTTCTGTTCAAGCTGTGTAATGGTAAAAGTAGATTGAACCGGATTTGGAGCAACACGATAATATTGTGTAGGCCCCGCGTAATAAAAGAACAAAGGTTCCGATGCTGTACCACAAATATTTGTTCGATTGATATCAAATCCAATGTAGTCTCCATAAAATATGGGAGGCGGATAAAAATTTATAACTAATCCTTCATTGCCAACGGTTGGGTGGTACCAGCTTACGTTACCATTGGTATAAAAGTTCTCCCATGTAAATTGGAATGGAGACCCGCTTAAAGAAATATACACAGTTGTATTTAATACTTCATTGACGGTACCTTCAAGCGGCTGATTACCTCCTGAACCACCATCATTAAACGTGCCACCTATATAAGGACTTGGAGTACCTATAGTTATCTCGGATTGAACTTGAAGCCCTTGTAAGAAACAAGCATTAGTGACAGTTGCTGTTAACATAACTTTACCATTGTTTACTTTGGTTAGAGAAGGAAAAAGGCAATTTGTACAGCTTAAATCAGCTATATTGGAGGGAGAAACAGTCCAGGCAACACTAGCACCTGTGGGCAAACCAGGTATTGAAAAACTGCCACTGGTGCATATGGTATTACTGCCTGATATTAAGAATGGATTTGAACATTCATTAGAACAATTCTCATAATTAGGCAATCCTTCCATTTCATTAAAAAGGAATCTCGCATTCCTTGCTGTAAAGCGCATAGAGGCATTATTGTACAGACCTTGACTAGTAACAGATTCCTGCGCAATAAAGTTATTGCTTTTACTTGGGTAGTTTGAGTTTACACCGTTTACATATTTTTGGGTAAAGGTGCTTGTATTAAAGGGGCTTACATCCAACGCACTTCCTACAGGTATTGAAGTATAATTTGTATTGAAAATTCCTGAATTATACATAGATGCTTTAAAAAAGCCGTAAAGGCTAAATTTCACTCCCAAAATCTTCTTGATAGGGATTTTAAACAAGGTTGTTATATACTCATCATACGAAAAACTAAAAGGATAAAAACTATTTTGAAATCTACGTAATTCAGTAAAATCCATTAAGGTATGAAATGAACCCGGCACCCCATCAATAGGTAATAAATTGGTACCTGCAATTGCCACCTCATCTACACCGTCTTTATCAACAATCACAGAGCCATTCAATAGAGTAAATTTGTAATTATAGGTATAGGCAGTGATTATGCCTGGTAAGGTGATCTGAGTTGGAATAGAACGGGCAAAAACAATAGTTTCATACTTTAATTCAGAAATGGGTATTGAAAATAAACCGATGTCCATACGATGGCTTCTTCCAATTAATAAACCCAATGATACTTTTATTTTAATGCCTACTGCTGTTTGTGAACCAAAATCCATAAACTTCCTTCCGGCCTCAAATAATGGGGTGGCACATTCATTGCCCAGGCTTGTGGCCACAAATTGATAAGGTTGGTTATTGGCAGAAAAGGTTACCATGGGTTGGTACACATTTTCTATAAAACTATTTAGTGCAACAGTGTTATCAATATCGGAAGTTTGATAAATCAACACATCTTTACAAACTTGCGATTTAAAATATGCCATAGTTTGCCCATGTTCGGGAAAAACCTGACCAATATTGTAATTGTAAACATTACTTTTATTGATAAACTTTACTAAATATTGCAAACCCACGGCTATGTTTTGCCCTCTGTGGGGTGCATCGTGGGTAATCAGCAGCCGTGTATTGCTACCGCTAAAGTTTTTGGCCATATTGGCTAAGGCATACCGTGCATTTAATCCACCTGTACCTATGCCCATTACTACATTTTGTTGTATAATATTGTCATTTCGGTCATCCGGTACTTTATTTACATTTATCCGGTTGATGGCTTCTTGCACCACAGCGGCATTGCGTACTATGCCATCCATTCCATCGTTGAAATTAATAAATACCAAATCGTACCCGGCCACATCGTCTAATTGAGAGTTGAAGTCAAAAGATGTGCCTGGCTCGCTTAAATCTTTGATAAATTCACTAATTGTGTATGGTCTGCTCTGTACTTGTGGTGCTAAATTGTAAGCATCCATATTTTCTACCACAATTAGGGGTTTGCGTAAAGAATTGGTGCGGTTTTTATTGCTGTATACAATATGGATTGTACCGCCACTGTGCACACCGGGTACAGCGTCAATATTACCCCAAACATTAGATGTGCCTGTACCAGCTATTTGTGGACCGTTTACACCATCAGGTTCATAGCTAAGGGGAGTGATATTGCTAACAGGAGGTATATGTTCCACATAGTAATCTGCATAACACTGTAAAACAGTACTGTTGCTTAGGGTAGCTTTAATTGTCCATCGGTAATAGCCCGTATCAGTATAGGCAGCATTTACGGCTACATTTAAAGGTATATTTACAAACCCCTGCCCATTTGCAAAATCTATTTGAACACTGCTTAGGCTTGCACTTGTATTGTTGTAAATCAAACTGCTTTTTATTATTACATTGGCCATACCTGTTATGCTAACATTCTCGGTAGGGCAGGCTGCAAACAGGTTTTAGGTAAGGTATGGGCTGCTTGGGCGGTTAGGCACATCGTGCAGTTGCCTTGTGTTGGTATTATAAGTTAGTAAGCCATTGTTGGCTGCGTTATCATCAATACTATTGTACTGGCCAATAAATAAAGGTACAGGTGTGGGTTGGGTGGGTACAGTATTGCTTTGCAAGGCGTTGTTTACAGTAATAATATCGGGCAGCGGATTGCTGTCCACAAAGCTTTGCTGCTGTTGTACATACATAATGCGCCAAAGGTTGGTTACAAATACATTATCATCTGTTAGTGTGCCATTGAAGGTATTCATTCCCAGGAAAATAGTACCTTTTTCAGCCAAATATTGGGTAGTTATTTGGGATTTATCTAAAGGGGCTATAATGTAGGTAAGCAATTTATCCACGCTGCTTGTGTCCTGGGCTTTGCTAATACTGGGCAAAGCAGTAGCTAAA
>JBBQXO010000099.1:0-16713 GCA_038209595.1 Chitinophagales bacterium | reverse complement strand
GCGATTCACTATAGCGAGGGGTAAAGCCCCTCGAATCTTGTAAAGATTTTGTGCTTCGTTTTCCCGGAACTCCAAGCCCTGTAGGGGCGATTCACTATAGCGAGGGGTACAGCCCCTCGAATCGTATTCCTTTATGGTTCGTTCCTTTATGGGTCGGCATTTCGGGGCGTAACGTCCCTTTCAGGAGACGTCGCCGGAAAGTTATTGGAAGTCATCAGGATACAACATTCCTCCTGGAGACTCCGCTCTGAATGCACAAAACGTCCATTACCATAAATGAAAAATCACCCCCGCCTCAGTTCAAAAGCTTTTGAAGTATTTCCGTGGTCATTTTTGGATCGGCTTTGCCTTTGCTGCGTTTTTTTACTTCGCCCACGAAAAGCCCGATCAGCCCTTTTTTACCTTTTTTATATTCGGCTACTTTTTCGGGCATACTTTCCAGCACCTCTTTTATCCAGGTTTCGGTTTGGTCGGTATCCTGCACCTGTATCAGGTTCAGCCGGGTAGCAATGGCAAGTGGCTCCTCGTTTGGTTGGGTAAGAAATGCCTGAAAAACCGGTCCGGCAGCGGTGCTGAAATTGACCTGCCCCGATTCTACCAAGGCAATTAATTTATTGAGCGCGGTAGGATGAAGCGGAAACTCTTCCAACGCTGACTGTGTTTCGTTGATCCATTTTTTTACCGGGCCGAGCAGCCAGTTGGCTGCGGCTTTGACGGGGGTTTGCACTTCGAGGAGCTGACTGAAATAATCCGATAAGGGTTTCTCTTCGGTCAACACCTGTGCATCCTGTGCAGGAAGACCCGCATTTAGAAACTGCTGCATTTTTTCTTCGGGCAGTGCAGGCAGATTGCTTTTGAGCAAGGCTATTTTTTCTTCCGTTACCGTAAAAGGGGGAAGATCGGGACAAGGAAAATAACGGTAATCGTTTGCTTCTTCCTTATCGCGCTGTGCATTGGTTTTATCGGCATCCGAATCGTAACCCCGGGTTTGCTGCACTATGGTTTCGCCCTTTTTCAGCAAGGCGGTTTGTCTTCTTATTTCGGCTTCAATGGCTTTTCGTACAAACCGGATGCTGTTGATATTTTTGATTTCTACCTTGGTACCGAGTTTTGTATCTCCTTGTGGCCGCAGACTGATATTGGCATCGCAGCGTAAACTCCCTTCTTCCATATTGCCATCGCAGATACCCAGCCAACGAACCAGTTTACGGAGTTCTGTCAAAAAAATACTGGCAGTTTCTGCATCATACATCACCGGATCGGTCACCAATTCGAGCAAGGGAACCCCGGCACGATTGAGGTCAATACAGCTAAAAACCGGGTCGGCATCATGGATACTTTTACCTGCATCTTCCTCAAGATGTACATGATGTATTGCCACGCCCGCCAGTGAGCCCCCTACGAGGATGGGCGCATGAAGCTGTGTGGTTTGATAGCCTTTGGGCAAATCGGGGTAGAAATAGTGTTTGCGGTCGAACCAACCCCGGCTGGTAACCGAGCAGCCAAGCGCCAGCCCTAACTGAATGGCGAAATCGAGTGCCTGTTCATTTAATACCGGCAGGGTGCCCGGATGCGCCAGGCTGATAGGCGATACCTGTGTATTGGGTGCTGCACCATAGGCAGCAGGATCAGCACAAAAAAGTTTAGAGCGGGTTTGTAGCTGTATATGTACTTCAAGTCCTATAACCGGTTGATATACCATAGCGCCAAAGGTAAAGCCGGTAAGGCAATTGTCCCGCTTTCTCAAAAAAACCAACAGGCAGGTTTCTTTTGGGAAATCTGCCTGTTGTATATAAATGAAAGAATTGATTATTCGCGGATTATCACCCGACTTCCGACTGCGGGTCTTCCACCCATTCCCTGGAATTGCTGTTGCATCATTTTGCGATACTCTTCCTTGGTAATTTTATTTCCTTTTGTAGGAGCCACTACTAATTCCTTACCCAAAGGTTCCAGTTTTACAGGCGTATATATCATGGTTCCGTTGTCTACATCAAGGTAAAGAATCAATCCAGGCAAACCAAAATAGTTATCGGGTCCGGCGGAGGATTCTATCTGATCGGTGTACCAGGCCACTACTTCCTGCTTTTCCTCCATCATTTTACGCATAGTGCTGTCTCCCCGGGGAGCTCTTTCTTCTCCGCTCCGGGCATTTTGTCCGCCAGTAGGCCTGTTGCCCATTGCCATGCCAAAAGCCTGTACGGTGGTGGTTGCTTTTTTACACTCAAAACCTGCAATGGTCATGGTTTCATTTTCCATTTTCCATTTGATAGGTTTCAGGGAGTCTTCAATCAGGTATTTTTTCGGTCCGAGTTCGCGGCTTTCTACCATGGTTTCGTTATCGTAATCCCTAAAGGTTTCGGCACTGCCTCCACCTCCCATACCGGAAAACCGGGCAAACCGGTTGCCACCACCATCGGCAGAAGGCAATTGATCTCCCTGTACTTTGGCCGGCTTAAAAAGCGATTGGGTGCTGTTGAAGTACAATTCCAGTATATTGGTTTGGAACTCTGGGATCATGGCCTTAAACTGCTCCGCCTGTGGAGGCAGTCTTTTATGCACATTGATCTTTTGTTCGTAAATAATTTTGCCTTCCTTTACTTGTGCAAAAAGGCTTCCCGCTATCATGACCATAATGGCCAAACCTGCTATTTTTTTCATACTGCTTATTTATTTCAGAGATACAAAGCTATGTCTTTTAAAAACCGATAAGGTTAAACCAGGGGAATGAACGGTTAATTAAGGTTAATAGAATCTCCTTACTCATTTTAAGGCAGGATACCTTTGTTTTTTAAATGTATAGGGAAGGCTTTCCATGATCTCAAAAAAAAACTTACCGGGTTGGCTGATGTATATCAGTGTGGGGCTTTTGCTGTTATTTCAGGTGTACTGGCTTCAGAAGGAATATGACAATGCCCACCGGAGATTGCATCGGGAAATCGGGGTCGTTCTGCGGGAAAACTTTGTGAAGCGTCAAATGGCGATCCTTTTTAAAGATAGTTCCATTTCTCCTTCTGACCGGGTACCCTCTTTTATGATCGACCGGAAAAATAACGGATCGGGAAAACGGGATAGCAGTCAGAAAACAACCATTATTGCCCTTAAACCAGAAGCAAATACAAGGGCTTTTTTTACCATTGACAGCAACGTGCAAAAGGAAGATCGAAATCATAACGGCCCTCCAAGACGTGGCTTTGCAGGTTATGATGGCAATGTGGAAGAACCTCTTGGGCCTAACTTAAAGGTGAGGGCTACCATTTCAGAAGCCAACTTCAAAAATCCGGGTAGTGCCGATTCAATATTTAGGGAGGCGCTTGAAAAAACCGGACTTCCTTTTGAGTTTACGGTAAAAAAAGCCGAAGAAGACTCAAATAGAACCTCTTTCAGAATAAGGGGAAATAGTAATGTGAAATTACGCGAAGAATTTTCGATCGTTTTTGCCGAACTCGATTTTGGAAATGCCTTTCCCTATGTGATACAACGGATTTATGGACAGATTTTGATTTCGCTCGTCATGACAAGCATTGTCATTATTGCTTTTTACCTCATGTTTCGCAGCCTGAAACAACAGCAACGGCTGGCGGTGCTAAAAAATGATTTTATCAGCAACATGACCCACGAATTGAAAACGCCGGTAGCAACGGTGAGTGTAGCTATTGAGGCGCTCAAAAATTTCAATGCGTTAAAAGATCCGGTGCGTACCAAAGAGTACCTCGATATTTCCTCACTAGAGCTCGACCGCCTGTCTATGTTGATTGACAAAGTACTTCGGATCAATATGTTTGAAGCCGACAAGCTTGACCTGAGTACCGAACCAACAGAGCTAAATGAAATGGCCAAAACGGTGATCCAAACCGTAGGCATTCAGGCAGAAAAAATTGGCGCGACCATTATTTACGAAGAACCAACAGAACCTTTATGGGTAAAAGGCGACCGCCTGCACCTGATGAGTGTATTGTACAACCTGCTGGACAACGCTCTGAAATACCATAGCGATCAGCCCCGGATTGAGGTGAAATTATATAAAAGTGGTTCCGAAATACTGATGGCGGTAAAGGATAACGGACCGGGTATTGCAACAGAATATCAACCTAGAATTTTTGATAAATTCTTTCGGGTACCCACAGGAAACCGGCACGATATAAAAGGATATGGACTAGGTCTAAGCTATGTTTCGGACATTATTCAAAAACACGGTGGGTTCATTGTAGTAGAAAGCAGTCCGGGAAATGGGTGTAATTTTATTGTTAAACTTCCTGCCTTATCTTAGGTCTTCCTTCAGGATTCATAAAATGAATAGCTATGGTTCGGATATTATATGTGGAAGACGAAGTTTTTTTAGGGAAAATTGTAAAAGAAACCCTCGAAAGCAGGGGCTTTGAGGTCTGGATGGAAAGCAATGGCAATGAGGTGGTGGATGCTTTTAAGAAAATACAACCCGATATCTGTTTACTCGATGTAATGCTTCCCGGTAAAGATGGATTTACACTTGCCGGAGAAATCAGGGCCTTAAATAAAATCGTTCCTATTGTTTTTATTACCGCCAAAACCCAAACGGATGATGTGGTGACCGGTTTCTCAAAAGGGGGCAATGATTACCTGCGGAAACCCTTTAGCATGGAAGAACTGATTGTTCGTATCAACAACCTGCTGGAACTTACCGGCAAACCACAGGCCAAAGAAACCGACCCCGATAATATTGAAATAGGCAAGTACCGTTTTAATTTACCAAGACAATTGCTTACCGGACCCGGTGAAGATAAAAAATTGAGTTACCGCGAAAGCGAACTGCTGAAATACATTTTTGAAAACAAAGACCATATTATTGACCGCAGGGATCTGCTCAATGAAATCTGGGGCAACGACAATTTTTTCAACAGCCGTAACCTTGATGTGTACATTACCAAAATCCGGGGCTACCTGAAGGAAGACCCTGCACTTGAAATCCTGACCATTAAAGGGGTTGGATATCGTTTTGTGACGGGTTAGGTAAGCGTGGCTTACATTTACGCCAAAGTATATATTTATGTCACAGGAAACGGTCTTTTCCATTGCCAATATGCTGGCCTTACTTAGCTGGATTTATCTTATGATAGCTCCCTACAAACCGCTGACGCCAAAAGTTTTGATTGGCGTACCGGTAACCTTATTGTGCATTGCCTATGCAGTGCTTGTTTTCCAGACCCTGCAACCCACCGACTTCGAACAGTTCAGTACCTTGGAAGGTATTACCGGATTAATGTCGTTGCCCGGTGCAGCGCTTGTGGGCTGGCTCCATTACCTTGCTTTCGATCTGATGACCGGCATTTTTATTGCGCAAAATGCAGCCAAACATGGCATCAAACACCTTGTGGTCATTCCCTGCCTTATTTTTACTTTTATGCTTGGTCCTGTAGGGCTTTTATTGTACCTGATGATTCGCTGGGCTACCACCAATCATTGGTGGGCGGATAATTTTTAAAAGCCAACTGTCTTAATTGAAAATAAAATTGTGCGTTCTTTCGAACCGTCCTGAATAAATTTTTATGTCTTGGAATAAAGATTGTATTCTTATAACAAATTTTGAAGAAACCGACCTCGTCAAGGCTGTTCATTTGATAGGTTATCATATGCTAACGCCAGGTTCGGACGTTGACTTTAGGACAGCATTTAATAATAAAGGGGACGAAATGCCATTTGGGTTAATTGATAATTGTTTGTGGATTTTAAGCCCGACACAGGTTGAAAAGTTTTTTACCGAAGAACCATCTGTTCTTGAAAAAATCTGTGTAAGAAATTTCCCCACTCAACAATCATTGCTTTAGAAGAAAATTCAACGGTAGATAGTTTTGGATTTTCACTTATTCAAAAGGGTTAAAGAGCTAGCGTACTGAATGGATGTGATGGAGAATATTCCTATGAATTCGGAGACCCTATTCAGGAAGAAAAATATTGTTATCAACAAGTACTTAGCGAATATACCGAAGAAGAAAAAGACGGTATACTTGAAACTGAAGGAAAAGTTGGACTAGAAAGTCATCTTCTTTTTGAAGCAAAATGGAGAGTGCCGTTCGAACTTTTTAAAAATATTTATGGCAAAACCATTGATCAGGTCTATGCCGAAAATAAATTATTCAAATACTTTCGGTATGACAAAAAGTAAAGCGGCAAACGCTGCCTGCCATAATGCTGGCAGGATGTAGGAGCAATATACAAGCGTACTATCTTGATGTTATAAATTGTGCGGAAGTATAAAACATCGCTATTTGGCTTCAGTTGAAGGCGGAGAAAATACAGAATAACGCCTTAACCAATGGCTTGCCGGTGTATAGCATTGCTAAAAAACCGCAGTACGGCATTATCCAATGTGCAAGCCTTACCTGAGGGGGAGATGTACCTTACTGAAAAAGCCGCAACCTCCAAAAGAAGTTGCGGCTTTTTTATTTGTAGAGCAGTTCTATATTTTGCCCTGATGCTATTTTATTTCTTTCAGCAGTTCGCGAACCGCTACTTCCAATTGCTGATCTTTCCCGGTGCTTACCGCAGGATATTCATTCATTACTTTTAAATCGGGATCGGTTTGCATGTTCTCGAGGTATTTACCATCCATGGTTTTTACACCCATTGGTGGCACTCCCCATCTCAGGCTCGGATCCTGCAAGGTTTCCCAGCCGGCAAATGTACAGGTGCCTGGAACCGGCATCCCCACAAGCTTACCGAGGTTGAGGTATTTATAACTATAAGCATAGCAATGTCCATCGCTGTAATTGCCTTCGTTGGCAAGACTGATGCTCGGTTTGGTCCAGCGGAAAGTAGGCTCATAACCTGCTGATTGCCTGTCGTTGGTGTATTGTAGAAAATCCCTTCCGCTTAAAAACATAGCAAGATCAGCCACAAGGTCTCCACCTCCGTTGTTACGGGTATCCACCACCATGGCTTTTCTGCCTGCGTACTTGCCCATAATTTCTTCCAGCGCTTTGCGGTACGATCCATCGCTCATACCGGGGATATGTACATAGCCCAAGGTTCCATTGCTCATTTTGTCCACCTCATCGGCATTTCTTTTCACCCAGCGCTTGTACTGCAATTGGCTTTCTTCGCCACCGCTTACTGGTTTCACCACAAGTTCGCGGCGCTTACCATTTTCCAGCAAGCTCAGCAACACCATTTTTCCGGCCTTCCGGTTTAAATAGAAGGCTACATCGTTGTCCTGCGTCAAGGTATCGCCGTCAATGGCTTCGATGATGGTACCTGGGATAATATTAAACCCGGCTTTATCCAAAGGTCCTTCCAGCATTACTTCCGTGATACGGATACCGGTTCCCTTGTAGGCATAATCCATAAAAATACCCAAAGAAGCGGTGGCATCCCCACTGGCATCGCGGCTTCTGTAGCTTGCGCCGCAATGACTGATGTTCAGCTCACCGAGCAATTCGCTCAGCATTTCTGACATTTCGTAATTATTGCCAATAAAGGGTAAAAACTTACGGTAGTCTTTTCCAAGCCCTGCCCAATCGGCCCCATGGAACCCGGTTTTGTAAAAAATATCGTTGGTACGGCGCAGGATATGGTCATACATACTGATTCGTTCAGCGGCTTCATCCAATTGCATATCCCCATTAATGGCTATGCGATCTACTTTGCCGGTTTTAGGATCAATGCGGCTTATGCCCCCATCGCTTTGTAAAAAAAGCTTCTTGCCTTCGCTATCCCAGGCAAGTTGTCCGCCACCACCGTTTAGCGGAGCCAGTATTTTGGTTTCTTTAGTGCGCAGATTGGTGGTCCACAAGTTTGTTCCTTTTTCAAAACGCGACAGGTAGTACAGATTTTCTCCTTCCATATCCACCACCGCATCGCTGAGCGAGCTGCTGTGAATAGTGAGCCTTGCCTTGCGATATTCCAGCCCGGTCCAATCTATTTTTACCGGAGCTATCGTATCCTTTTTGGCAGAACCTTTTTTGGTGGTATCTGCTTTGGCAGCTTTATCTTTCAACTCTTTGGCCAGTGCAGCTTCTTCCTTATCCAGATTAAAATTGTCCCAGGCTTCCCCATCAAAAAACAGGCCGTATACATCACTCTGCGATCCGCCGCTGTTGGCCTTGGCAGCAAGTCCGTCGCGGTTGGAGAACCAAAGCATCATTTTGCCACCCATCATCCATTTTGGATTGCCGTCGTCAAAGCCGCTTTGTGTCAGGTTGGTGAGTTTGGTTTTACCATCTGCACTTACAATACCGGCCTCACTTTTGCCAATACCGGGTATAGCATAAGAAGTAAGCAACCATTTGCCATCCGGGCTCCAGCTAAAATCATGTCCACCATCACCCCAGGTAAGCCATTCTCCTTTATCGATAATGGTTCGCGTTTTGCCGGTAGCCATATCGCGGATGCGCAGCGTATTGAAATTTTCGGTGTAAGCCATCTCCTTTCCATCGGGGCTGTATTCAGGATCCATGGCTGCCGTTTTGGCATCACCGGTTACCGGGGTTTCCTTTAGCAGCGTGGCTGCAAAAAAGTAAGGTTCCTCTTTGCGGGTAATTTCGGATTGGAATATCTTCCATTGTCCGTCCCGCTCCGAAGAATACACCAGTGTGCGGCCGTCTTTATGCCAGGATATACTGCTTTCTCTTTCAGGCGTTTTGGTTACCTGTTTGGTCATGCTGCCATCCGCATGGGTTACAAACACATCACCGCGATACATAAAAGCGACTTCCTTTCCATTGGGGGATACTTTCATTCCACTAGTGCCCGAACTTACCCGTATGTTGGCCATACCGGTATTGCGTACATCGGCCATTACCTGAATGGGAACTTTACGGGATTGCCCGTTGCTGTAAGTATATAAATCCCCATCGAATCCAAAACAAAGGGTACCATCTTTTGAGCTGCTTAAAAAACGAACAGGGTGGCGTTTAAAGGTGGTAACCGGTTTCGGATTTCCTCCATCGGTTTGCATTTTGTAAACATTAAAACTACCCGGTGCTTCGCTCAGGTAAAAGATGGATTTGCCATCGGGCGCCCAAATCGGGTTGCGGTCTTCGCCGGCAAAACTAGTAAGTTGGGTATGCACCCCCGATTGCGGGTTGTATATCCATATATCACGCGTAATGGCACTTGTGTGGTGTTTCCGCCATGGGTTTTCACCGCCTTTTTTATCGTGGTACAGCATAAGTTTTCCGTCGCTGCTCAACTGCACATCTTCTGCGGGGGTGGTTAAAACCTGCTGAACGCGACCCCCATTTACCGATACACTGTAGAGTTCGGGCATGCTGCCGGTAGGAAACTGCCGGTTTTCCGCATCATCAAGCCGGGCTGCTCCAAACATCACCTCTTTGCCATCGGGTGAAAAACAGTAGGGCATTTCGCCGGCAGAGTGAAAGGTGATTCTTTTGGCTTCACCACCCGTTGCAGGCATTACAAACACATCAAAACTTCCGTAACGATCGCTTGCAAAAGCAATGGTTTTGCCATCCCTGCTCCATACGGGCATAAAATCATGCGACTCGCTGAGGGTGAGCGGCACAGCCGTTCCGCCAGAAGCGGGCACCCGATACAAATCACCTTTAAAAGTAAATACAATGGTGCTGCCATCGGGGCTGATAGCGGGATAACGCAACCAACTGATTTCCGTTTGCGCCCATACGGCCACATTTGCCAACAAGGCAATAACAAGTAACGCTTTTTTCATATATATAAATAAGAGGTCGTAAAGTACAGTGCTTTCGCTAATCTGTATCCGTATTTTGAGAATTTGACGTCCATATTGGCCAGTCCCGTTTACATTCTTTTATAATGCCATCATCCAGTTTCTGATAACCTGCATACTTGCCATCGTTTCGGGGCAGTATTTTTCTGCAAAGGCACGATCCACTTTTTCGCTTTTGGCGGCTTCGAGTGCTGCTGCGCCATCAAAGTTTACATAAGAAAGCCTAAGGGTCATTTCAGCAACGGGGCGGCCAAATTCGGTACCCGGCAACAGTGCTACCCCGGCTTGTTCCAATAAAGCTTCTGCCAATTGAACACTCCCGTTTATACCCTTTGCAGCCAGTTTATCGGTAAACTGCGAAAAATCGGGGAAGAGGTAAAAACCACCTTCCGGATCCTTATTTTCAATACCGGTTTCATTTAAAACAGCATTACAGGCCTGTCCCAATGCTTTCAGGATGCGGGCCGCCCGATCGAGGTAATCATCAATTTCGGAGGAAGGTTGAAAAGCCACGATGGCAGCAAACTGAATAGGTGCGGACGTGGAGGTGAAAGTTTCACTCGCTGCCACCGCAATGCTATCGGCCAGCCAGCTCAGGGTTCTTGGAAAAGAAAAAGTACCCAATCGCCAGCCACCCGCGCCGCACCACTTGCTCAGTCCGCCACTTAAAATGGTGCCTTCGGGATAAAATGGTGCTATAGAATGATGTTTCTGATTGTGGTTTAGCAAACCATAAATTTCGTCTGCCACCACAATCACTTTGTACCTGCGGGCTACCTCGGCTATCTCCTGCAGTTCTTCTTTGGTATAGGAATAGCCGGTAGGATTATTGGGATAATTAAGGATGAGCACCCTTGGGCAAGTGGGATCAATGGCGCAAACCTTTTCAAGCTCATCGGGCATCAGCAGCCATTTATTTTCCTTTTGGGTAGGTACCCAGTTGATATTACGGCCAATAATGCGGGCTTGTGGGGCGTAGCTTACCCAACTTGGCGTGGGAATTACCAACTCACCATAGTACACCAATTGCAATAAAAACAGCAATTCTTTTGATCCGGGACCGATGATGGTATATTCCGGGTCGTGCATTACGCCGGCATATCTTTCATAAAAACCACAAATGGCTTCGCGTAAAGCAGGGAGCCCTTTTACCGGTAAATAATCTTTTTGAAAAGCATTTTCCTGAAGGGCTTTTACCACCGGGGCCGGCACAGGAAACGGAGACTGCCCCAAGCCCAGTTTAAAAATCTTTCTGCCTTGTTTGATCAGGGCATTGCTGCGCTCATTTATCAATAGTGTAGCAGAAGGCCGGAGGCTTCTGATGTTGAGATTTAAATTGATTTCGTGATGAAAATAAGGATCACCCATCATAATCGTGCGGTATTAGTTGAACTGGAAATGTAAACAATCCTGCACAAAAAAAGCGGACCGATTCGATCCGCTTTTTTACAGGGTAATATAAATCTTATTGTCCCTCGCCTGGAGCAGTTGCCTGAGTATCTGGTTCGAGTAGTTGAAAAAACTGATCAAGTTGTGGCAATACCACAATACGTGTACGCCGGTTAGCAGCTTTACCATCGGCTGTGCTGTTGGAAGCCAACGGCACGTATTCGCTGCGTCCGCCCGCTGTCATGCGCTTGGGGTCTATGTTGAAACGCTCCTGTAAAGTGCGCACCACAGAGGTAGCCCGCAATACACTCAGGTCCCAGTTATCCTTCATGGTACCGCCACGGATAGGTACATTATCTGTATGCCCTTCTACTAGGAATTCAATATTGGGTTGTTTGTTCAGCACGTTGGCTACTTTACCCAATACATCCATAGCCCTTGTGCTTAGGATGTAACTGCCGCTCTGAAACAATAGTTTATCGGAGATGGAAATATAAATCACCCCTTTTTCTACTTTCACGTCAATATCCTCATCGGCCACATTCATCAATGATCCTTTCAGGTTCATAACGAGGGCAAGATTCAGCGAATCCTTCCGAGCCATAGCACTTTGCAAATCCTTTATGTATATATCGCGTTCTGCCAGCTTATCCAGACTTTTCTTTACGCTTTCGGCCTGCTTATCGCTCATCACGCTCAAATCCTGAAGCCTTCCGAGTACCTGCTGGCTGTTGCCTTGCAAAAACTCTACTTCCTTCTGTCGTTCCTGCAGGCGCTTTTGCATGTTATCTACTTGCGTATTTAAGTTTTGCGCTGAAGAATTTGACTTCATCAGGTCGTCTTCGCAACGCTTAATGTCATCCTGTGCCTGCTTGTATTTATTGTTCAGCACACCATAATCACTTTCAAGTCCCTTGTATTTTTTACTCGATACACAGGAAACCATCATGGTCATTGATCCTGCAATCATAAGCATTAAACTTATCCTTTTCATACGTTTGTTTTTTAATGTTCAGATGGAATCTCCAATAATTATGGGCTTTTCCTGCTTGTCCTGTCTGCGGATCTGCATTAGACAGGCAGGGTTGCGCCGCTTCTCATGGGGATTTCATATAAAAATTTTATTTGATTGATAAAAAACCGGTTGCCTTGGTCTGCTCCGGTATTGCAAAAATGAGTAGTTTAAGGTTTAAAAACATGTTAATAAACAAAATGTGTTAATTATGAAACAATTTGAGTTGCTTTAAAGTACAACAAAAGCTTTGGATAGCCTTTTTATGAATTACTTATTCTCGTTTATGAACCGCTCAAAAAACTCCCACGTTCTTAACATTTGATCTATTCGCTGCCGGTTATTTCCGCTGCGGGTAATCTCATGGGTTGCTCCGGGATGCCTTACATATTCCACCGGTCGCCCCATTACTTTCAAGCTTTTGTAAAGTTGCTCGCTTTGGATCACTCCGGTACGCAAATCCTGTTCGCCATGAAATATGATAAATGGCGTGTGTATATTTTCTACATAATTGATGGGAGATTCCCTTTCGAGGATGGCCTGGATTTCAGGTTCCCAGGGATAGCCTCCAAAATAGTTGGGTACCAGTTTCCAGGCATTGCCTTCGCCCAAAAAAGTACGCAGATCGTACACTCCGCGCTGTGCGCAGGCAGCAGCAAACCGCTGATCATGCCCTAGTATGTAGGCAACAAGATACCCGGCATAAGAACCTCCGGTTACCAGCAGGCGGTTAGTATCGGCCCAGCCTTCTCCAACGGCTTTATCCAAAGCTGTAAGCACATCCTGCGTGGGTCCCGCTCCCCAATCGTTGCGGTTGCTGCGCAAAAATGTTTCTCCATAACCTCCACTGCCCCTGGGATTACAATATACAACGCCATACCCCTTGCTGCAATAATATTGGTACTCATGCCACATACTGCTTTCGCCCGGACCCCACATGGCGCTCGGGCCACCATGGATTTCAAGCAGGAGTGGATATTTTTTACCTGCTATAAACCCGGCAGGTTTCATTACCCAATATTCTACTTCCTGCCCAAGGCTGTTTTTGAAAGTATGCTTTTCGGGCAGGCTGATATGCTTTTCCTGCACCCAATCATTTAGTTGGGTAAGCTGACGGGATGTAACGGCCATCGGGTCTGTAACATATAATTCAGAAGGGTTTTTAATTTCAGTTTGGGTAAAAGCAAGCCTGCCTGACTTTAGATCAAAATCGCTGATGCCTTTATCGGGAAGGGTAAGAAAATTACTTTTATCTGTTTTTATATCATAGCGGTTGAGTACCGTACCGCCATTGGTTTGCGCTGTAAAATAAATCGCTGCTTCGTCAGGGCTCCAAAGTACATTGCCCTTATTGCGATCATAAATTACCTGCCGGGGGGTAGCTTTTGGCTGCATATCCTGGTAAAAAAGAGCGGGAATGCGCACATCGCCGGGGATGCTTTTTTGGTAGGCAATCCTTTTTCCGGAAGGGGCCACCACAGCACCATTGCAGGAAAACCCGGGTTGTCCCACCATCATTTGCAGACCATTGCCCATGGTGTCTATGGTAAAAATGGCACTTTCCTGATTGCGATCGGGGTGCAGGGTATCTAGCCGGTCACGTTCCAATACCAATAGGGGGGTATTGGCCACAAACTGTGGATTGGAAAACGAAAGCATGCCTTTGGTCACCATCCTTGGGGTGGCCCCAGGCTGTGTGGGCATCAGATAAATATGTGTCACGTTCATTTCGCTGCTCGTGGATGCCTCCTGCTGGAAGTTGAGTTTGTCGAGTACTTTGGCTTTATTATCCGTTTCATTTTTGTACAAATAAGCCCTTACCTCTTCCATGGTACCATTGGGATTTGGTTTGGCGGAGGTATTTAGTAAAAAATCATTTGGCAAGCCAGGCTTTTCCATGGAAAAAGGCAGCTTTTTCCCCCCGGGGTTCATTATAGAATCGTTATACACCTGTCTCAGTGAGATGCTGCTTGTAAAAGCAATCATTTTACCATCGGGGCTCCATACCGGGTTGGAGGCTCCTGTAGGCAGCGAGGTAAGTTGCCGGGGTTCTCCGCCCTGCATCGAAGCAAGGAAAAGTTGTGGTTGGCCGTTTGCCCCACGTACAAAAAGCAAATGCTGCCCGTCGGGACTCCATACCGGTTGGCGGGCACCTTCTTTAGCAGTGGTAAAGGGTCGTGGGGAGCTGCTGCCATCTGTTTTGGCAATCCATATTTGGGTTCCGTAATTGTATTCTAAACTGTTTTTTTCATCGGGTAATATCTCTGTTACGGTATAGGCCACTATCGATCCATCGGGAGAAACTGCTACGCTACCCGCTGTTTTTATCTTTACAAGGTCGGTTATTTCTATGGGTTTCTTTGCGGGTTGTGCACCTGCAATAATGGGTTGCAGGCTAAGGATAGCTACCCAAAAGAAGACCACCCCATAATTAGAGAACAATTTTTTCATAAAGCCTTTATTACTTATTTGATTGAGAAAAACGAATGTAATTGAAAAAACAGCGGGCTGTTCCAAAAAAACGGACAACTCATTTTTGTAAGTTGTTTCAGTGGGTCACTTTGCATTTAGAGAACAGCTCATATTAAAATATTTACCCAAATTAGCCCCGGGAATGGGCGCATTCCTTTGAAAAGAGGGTAATTTTACGCAGAATACGTAAGACATATATAAAAAAGAGGGTAGACATGATGTATAGAAACCAAAATCATTGGTTGTGCAAGTGCATGACTGTGATTTTATTGACAGGAATAGGATGGAGCCTTGGCATGCCGACTGAGGCAAATGCGCAGTTGCGGCGACAAAAAAAGGGAGGCTTTACGTACAATGATCCCAATCTTAAGAAAGCTCCTGAAATAGATGTTCAGCCTTTTTTTGAGCAAAAAGCCTGGAAAGTGGGTGGTGGAGACTCGTTGCGTTACCGCATTCTGCTGCCGGAAAATTACGATTCAACCAAAGCTTACCCACTCGTTTTGTTTTTACACGGAGCCGGTGAACGGGGGAGCGATAATCAGAAACAACTGATCCATGGGGCACGTCTTTTTGTGCTGAACCAGGAAAAATTTCCTGCTATCGTGGTATTTCCTCAATGCCCGGTAAACGAATTTTGGAGTAATGTAGACATCAAACTGGAGCGTAATGCGGACAGCATTCCGAAAGCAGCGTTTTACTTTAAGGAGGGCGGCGATCCTACCAAGGCACTCGACAGGGTGCTGCAATGGCTTCCTGAGCTGGAGAAAACCTACCGCATCAAACCGGATCAGCGTTATGTAATGGGACTGAGTATGGGCGGTATGGGTGCTTTTGAAATAGTGCGCAGGTTGCCAGATTATTTTGCTGCTGCCGTTCCCATTTGCGGGGGCGCCAACCCCAATACTGCCGATGCCATCAGAAAGACCGCCTTTTGGGTATTTCATGGCCAAATGGATGATGTGGTTCCTTATAAATATAGTGAGAATATAGTGCTTGCCTTGGAAACTATTTATGCAAGAGAAGAATTAAATTTTACCATGTACCCGCAGGCCAAACATAATAGCTGGGAGCTTGCTTTTGCAGATCCCGATTTATTACCCTGGTTATTCAAACAAAAAAAGAAATGAGTGAACAAAAAATTTCAGCCATTATTTTCGACCTTGGCGGGGTGCTGCTCAATCTTGATTTCAATAAAACATTTGATTTATTTGAAAAGATGGGGATTCCCGACTTTCCTGCCTATTTTCAACAATCGCACAGCAATCCTTTGTTTGCGGAGCTTGAAAAGGGCGAAGTAACACCAGATGCATTTTACAATGCCTTTCGGGCGGCCACGGGAATCCAAGCTACCTATAGTGAAATTGAAACCGCCTGGAATGCCATGCTGCTGGATTTCAGGTTGGAGAGCATGAAATACCTGCAATTGCTGCAAGGTCAATACCGGCTTTTTTTACTGAGCAATACCAATCAAATTCACCTCGAAGCATTCCGTATGACCTACCACCAAACCTTTGGTAACCATGGCTTTGAAGATCATTTTGAAAAGGCCTGGTATTCGCATGAACTTGGGCACCGCAAACCGCATCCTTCCTGCTACACCCATGTATTGGACCTTGCAGGCCTCCATGCAGCAGAAACGCTGTTTATAGACGATACCTTTAAAAATATCGAGGGGGCAAAGGCCGTGGGGCTTCAAACTCTTTGGCTGGAAAATGGACAATTGATCGAAACATTGATGCCGCCATTACTTTCTTAAATAAGAACAACTATTGTTCTTTCAGGTTCTTTGCAGGCAACCAATATGCCATCCCTACGGGATTCTGATAACCTATTATAATTATTGAATCCGCCGGCTTCACCGGCGGCAACCAATATGTCATCCCTACGGGATTCTAATAACAGATTACAACTATTGATCCGCCAGCTTCACCGGCGGCTACCAATATGCCATCCCTACGGGATTCTCGTACTGGATTACAACTATTTATCCGCCGTCTTCACCAGCGGCTACAAATATGCCATCCCTACGATTCTGATACTCCATTACAACCAATAATCCACCGGCTTCACCGGCGATAATCAATATGCCATACCTACGGGATTCTCATACCGGATTACAACTATTGATCCACCGGCTTCACCGGCGGCAACCAATATG
>JBBQXO010000098.1:0-17010 GCA_038209595.1 Chitinophagales bacterium | reverse complement strand
CATTCGTAAAAGAGTAAGTGGTGTTTCTACCAAGCCTCGTCTTTCTGTATACCGCAGCAACAATGATATTTACGTACAGCTTATTGATGACGTAAATGGAAATACACTTGTAGCAGCTTCAAGTCGTGAAAAAGATATTGTGGCTCAAAAGGTGAACAAAACGGAGAAAAGCAAGCTTGTTGGTGCTTCAATTGCACGCAAAGCAACCGATTTGGGCATCAGTCAGGTTGTATTTGATCGGAGTGGGTTCCTCTATCATGGTCGTATTAAGGCAGTTGCCGATGGTGCACGTGAAGCTGGTCTGAATTTCTAAATCTTTGTTTCTGGCTTTTACAAACGCTTATGTTTGTTCAGCAAAAAGAACTATAAAATTTCAAATTGAATATAATGTCAAAAGCTATTGTAAATCGTATTAAGCCAGGTGAATTGGAACTGAAAGAAAAAGTGGTTTCTATCAACAGGGTTACCAAGACTACCAAAGGTGGACGTACATTTAGTTTTTCTGCCCTTGTGGTGGTAGGCAATGACGCAGGTATAGTGGGTCATGGTCTCGGAAAAGCAAAGGAAGTTCAGGAAGCAATCACCAAAGGGATTGATGATGCCAAAAAGAACCTGATTAATGTTCCCATTATGCATGGTACTATTCCTCATGAAATTTATACTAAAGAGGGTGCAGCTAAAGTATTACTGAAGCCTGCTGCTCCTGGTACAGGTGTAATTGCGGGCGGTAGTATGCGTGCAGTGTTGGAAAGTGCAGGAATTACTGACGTTTTGGCTAAAAGTCTGGGAAGTGCAAATCCACATAACGTAGTAAAAGCAACCATAAAGGCGCTTTCTGCCTTACGGGAGCCTATTCAGGTAGCTAAAACCAGAAACATATCGCTCAAAAAGGTATTCAACGGTTAATGAATCGGATTTTCGGATATTTTATTTTCACTAAGTTAAATATCGACTCATAAAATAATCAGGATGGAAAAGACAATAAAAATAACACAGGTAAAAAGCATAATTGATCGCTCTGAGCGTCAAAAGAGAACTATGGCTGCCTTGGGATTGCGTAAGATGCATGCTACTGTAGAAAAAGAAGTTACCCCACAAATTTTGGGAATGGTTGAAAAGGTATTACACCTTGTGACTGTTGAAGAAGTAAAATAATTTCCAAAAAACGATTCTTTTTACTTTGTAATGAACAATCGTTTTAATTTGCAACTCTTTTAATAAATGCGAGGGGAGTTCACCCCGGAAGTAAAAAACAGAATTATGAAATTACATACTTTACAGCCTGCTGAAGGCAGTACATTCAGTCAAAAACGCTTAGGTCGTGGTGAAGCATCTGGCAGGGGTGGTACATCTACAAAAGGTAACAAAGGTCAGCAGAGCCGATCTGGTTATAAGCGTAAAATGGCTCACGAAGGTGGACAGATGCCAATTCAGCGTCGTGTTCCTAAGCGTGGGTTCAAAAATAACAACCGGGTATCTTACAAGGTATTTAACCTTGGTCAGATTGATCAGTTGGTTGAAAAATATGGTTTTACCGAAATTTCTACAGATTTACTGTATGTAAATAATCTGATTAGTCAGACAGATCTGGTAAAAATACTTGCAACCGGCGAGCTCAAGTCTAAACTTACTTTTAAAGTAGATGCTATGAGTGAAAAAGCTAAAGCTGCTATTGAAGCCGCAGGTGGTACAATAGAGATTATATAAGTAGTTTATTTTATCAACCCTCCCCCAAAAAGGAGGGATTGATGTTTTTAATTAGCTACATTTGACGCTCCCAAGAAAAATTTTATATCAACTGTGAATAAGTTTATACAAACACTTAAGAATATTTGGAGTATTGAAGAACTTCGCGATAAGATCATTGTGTCGCTTGCTTTGTTACTTACATACCGGTTGGGTACACATATTGTATTACCCGGTATCGATGCCAATGCACTTGACGCTGTACGCGGACAGGCGAGTGGTTTATTAGGTCTTTTCGATCAGTTTGCAGGGGGAGCCTTTTCACAGGCTTCTGTGTTGGCTTTAGGAATCATGCCTTATATTTCTGCCTCTATTTTTATGCAGTTAGTTACCATTTTGGTGCCACAAATGCAAAAAGTACAAAAGGAAGGAGAGAGTGGCCGCAAGAAAATCAATCAATGGACAAGGTATTTGACGGTAATAGTTACCGTTTTTCAGGCTGCTGCTTACATCAGTTATTTGCAAAGCCCTGGCTACAAAGAAGCCCTTATACCTGGTTTTGCTCCCTATTTTTGGTTCACGACAGTTATTTTGCTTACTTCCGGTACGTTATTTGTAATGTGGCTTGGTGAAAAAATTACCGACAAAGGTTTGGGTAATGGTACCTCTATTATCATCATGGTGGGTATCCTTGCTCGTCTTCCACAAAGTATTGTACAAGAATTTTCGGCGAAAAATACTGCCGGTGGTGGTGGATTGCTTCTCTTTGTTATTGAGATTGCCATCTTTATCGCCATTATTATGGGTTTGATCGTGTTGGTGCAGGGTGTACGCAAAATCACAATAAACTATGCCAAGCAGATTGTAGGAAATCGTCAATTTGGCGGTGCCCGTCAATTTTTGCCCATCAAGGTAAATAGCGCTGGTGTTATGCCCATCATCTTTGCGCAGGCTATCATTTTTATCCCTACCATATTTGCACGATTTGAAACAAGTGGTGGTTTGCTTACCATTTTAAATGATATGAGTAATCCATGGTACATGCTTATTTATGCAGTTTTGGTTATCGCTTTTACTTATTTGTACACAGCTATCATTTTTAATCCGAAGCAAATTGCGGAAGATCTGAAACGTAACAATGGTTTTATTCCTGGTGTTAAGCCCGGTCAGCCTACAGCTGATTACATTGGATCTGTTATGGATAAGATTACCCTTCCTGGTGCAATTCTGTTAGCTTTCGTAGGTATCCTCCCAGGTTTGGCAATGAAATTGGGTGTAACCGGTTCTTTTGCAAGCTTTTTTGGAGGAACATCTCTCCTGATTATGGTGGGTGTTGTTTTGGATACTTTACAGCAGATTGAAACCCAGTTGCTCATGCGTCAGTACGATGGATTGATGAATAGTGGCAGGTTACAAGGTAGACAAGTAGTAAGCAGTTCTCCTATTTAACTGGTATTGCAACAATGTATTTGTTGTTCTAATTATATGCTAAAGCCTGTCAGTTCACACTGGCAGGCTTTTCTTTACCATCTATAGTCTGAAATGTAGAAGAGTTATCGAACACCTTTCCGTCTTTCGGGTTTTAATTAAAAGGATTTCAAGTGATTATTCAAAAAACCAAGGCAGAAATTGAATTGATGCGCCATTCTAATAGTTTGGTAAGTCAATGCCATACTGAAATTGCCAAAATTCTAAAACCAGGTATTACTACGATCTATATAAATGGGTTGGTTGAGAATTTTATACGAGGTAATGGAGGTATACCTAGTTTTCTTAATTATAGGGTTGGCGAACTTCGTTTCCCTTTCAGTGCCTGCATCAGTGTAAATGATGCAGTAGTTCATGGTTTCCCCAATAACCGCGAATTGAAAGATGGAGATATTGTTAGTATTGATATCGGCGTGTTTAAAAACGGTTTTCACGGGGATAGTGCCTACACTTTTGCCATCGGTGATCCTGGTGCTGAAACCATGCAGTTACTCAAAGTGACCAAGGAGTCTTTATACAAGGGGGTGGAAAAAGCGATTTTTGGTTTTCGGGTAGAAGATATTTCTTATGCCATACAGGAACACACTGAGCGCAAACATGGCTATGGCGTGGTACGCGATTTGGTTGGGCATGGGGTAGGACGCAATTTGCATGAGGATCCTCAGGTGCCAAATTTCGGGAAAAGAGGAAATGGGAAAAAACTGATGCCCGGGATGACCCTCGCTATTGAGCCGATGATTAATATGGGTACAAAAGATGTGTATTACGAAAAGGATGGCTGGACCGTTCGTACAAGAGATGGAAAGCCTTCCGCCCATTTTGAGCATTCTGTTGCTGTTCAAAAAGATAAAGCAGATATCTTAAGTGATTTCTCGGGGATTGAAGCGGCTGAAAAAGCCAATAGTAACTTGCGTTCTGATTACTATTAATTTAACTTTCTTTCTTGTGTAAATAAAAGAGCCACCAGTTATTTGGTGGCTCTTTTATTTTATTCCTTATGTCTTTTTTTTATTGGTTTTCTTTACTCGCTTCCTTCATGGCTTCCCCTGCTTTTTTAAGTGCATCTCCGGCTTTGTCAAGTGCTTCGCGCATGCTATCACTTTTCAACATATCACCAACCTTATCTAATGCTGCTTTGATACTGTCGGCGCTGATGTTTTTCATTTCTTCTCCTGCCTTGTCTAGTTCCATATTGATTTCATCGATGCTTTTACCGCTTTTTTCTGCAGCAGTCTGCTTCATTGTGTTTTTATCAAAGGCAACTTTCCATACGCCGTCTTCTTTTTTCAACTTGATATCATTGGTCTCTCCGTTTACGGTAATGGGAACGGTAGCATTATCACCATTTATTATGGCATCACTATAAACTACTACTGATTTTTCAGCAGGCTCTTCTTCCTTCGCAGCAGGGTCGCCTCCAATGGCCTTACCCATTTCTGCAATACTCTTTACCAACTCAATAGCTGTTTTACTGTCTTTGGTGGTGTACTTAGCAGCTTCATCCCAATTCTTCTTCTCTAATGCTTCAAAAAAATTCTTGGCTACAGCCTTAGGATCTCCATCGCCAGAGGTGCAGGCAGAAAGTGCCACTAAACCGAATAGAGAAAGGGTAGCAAATAATAAACGACTTTTCATTTCTGGAATTTGTATGTTCAGCAACCTGAAGCTGCTGTGGTGAATAAATAGATTACTAAGGTATTTAATTTTTCGCAAGGATTGAAAAAATTGACATGGATAGCATTATTTTAAGCAGGAATGGCAAAATGGCTGGATAAAAACGTTTTAGTAACTCCATCTTTTTCTTTCAATCATCTGTTTATTAAGAAAAAGGGCATCCACCGGAATAAATCGCCTGCCTGCCTGTTGGGTAATGCTAACCCACTGTAAACCATCCCAAACGGTGCCGTAGCTTTTAGCCGCAAATTCTGAGCAATATTGCCTTTTATCTGTGTTCAGGTCAAATTCCATATCGAAGGGCATTCCCTCTATGAACTGATATTTGATATAAGATATTACCATTTTAAGGGAAGCAGTATCGAGGTTAGGTTTGAAAATCCCCAAGGCTTTATTGTCCACAGGATGAGCAAATGAATACAGGGTTTCCCTTTTTAATTTCTGATCCGGGTTAAACTCGCCCCCGATAGCGTGGTATATTAAAATGGTATCGTTTTCTATACTCGCAATACCGCAATGGCTGAAACTCCGATCTGTGGGGTTCATATTGGCCATTAAAAAACTTGTCAAATCACTGCCACGTCGGGTTACAAGATCGCCAGATTGGATACAGGTGCTTGCTTCCGGCAAAACCCTTGTTTCATAATCAGAAGTTCTACTTTCTGAAGCGGTATGCTCTACAATAGCTGGAATATCCTCATTTTGCCCTGTTTCATTTTGATTCTCATTGCTACAGGCTCCTAAAACGACAAAACAGGCTACAAAAGCAGCCTGTTTTGTCGTACTGAATAACATCATTTTAATCTTTTGACCGGTTATAATTTCTGGTACGCTCAGGCAACTTCTCTTCGCTATCCTCTTTTTCTTTTTCCTTGTCGTATGCCCTGATGATGGCTTTAACCAAACGGTGCCTTACCACATCTTCTTCATCGAGCTGAATATGCGAAATGCCTTTTATATTTTGCAAAATCCGGGTGGCTTTTATCAAACCACTTTTTTGGCTTTTAGGTAAATCCACCTGCGTCATATCGCCAGTAATAATGGCCTTTGCATTCCCTCCAATCCGGGTTAAAAACATTTTTAGTTGCAGATCAGTAGCATTCTGAGCTTCATCAAGAATGATGTAGGCATTATCGAGCGTACGACCGCGCATATAGGCCAACGGGGCTATTTCGATTGTACGTGTGCTCATGTAATAGCCAAGCTTATCAGCCGGAATCATGTCATCGAGTGCATCATACAAAGGGCGGAGATAGGGGTCAATTTTTTCTTTCAGATCCCCTGGCAAGAATCCCAGACTTTCCCCTGCTTCAACAGCCGGACGGGTTAAAATGATTTTCTTAACGCTTTTGTTCTTTAATGCTCTTACCGCAAGTGCTACCGCAGTATAGGTTTTACCAGTACCTGCTGGCCCTACAGCAAACAGAATGTCATTGGTATCTGAGTCGGCTACCATTTTTTTCTGATTGGCTGTCCTCGCCCTGACTGTTTTGCCGTTAGGACCGAAAACCAATACTTCATTTGGATGCCGTTCTACAAAATTATCAACGGCTTCCTGATCATCCCCTCCAAGTATTTGCTCAAAATAATTATCCGTTAAATGACCATTTCTTTCGAGGTATTGAATGATGAGTTCTATTTTTCCCCGGGCATTTTCTATGTGTTCCGGAGCCCCACTAAGTTTTACCTGAGTTCCTCTTCCTAAAATTTTAAGCAAAGGGAATTTTTTCTTTAGCAAGTCTAACTTCCCGTTATTTACCCCAAAAAAATCAATGGGATTCACCGTTTCAAGGTTAATGATTGTATCTGTCAAAGTGCGTTTGTTTTAAGAAATGAACATATGGAAATCCGTAACCTTCTTTTTTGTAAATATATTTTTTGATTTCCGTTTCAAGAAGATTTACTTATTAACTTTTTGTGGAAATAAAGGTAATCTATGGCTCTGGTATTGGATTGCAGCGGTTTAATAATTTGATTTTTTCTTCCACTGTAACCACCTGACTGCAAAACATGCTAATTATCATTGTTTGACCTCCATAAGGAGTCTATTTTTAACATTCAAAAGGTCTGAAAGTTTAATATTCCTGTATCTGACAGATTATCAATGATTTACAACTAATCAATCAATAGTATTATGGCAAAGCAGCATTTAAAAAAGAAATATGTTTATGTATTTGGCGGCGGTAAAGCCGATGGCAACGAATCGATGAAAAACCTTTTAGGTGGCAAAGGGGCCAATCTTGCCGAAATGGCAGGGCATCCTGATTTGCAATTACCTGTTCCTCCTGGATTTACCGTCACCACAGAAGTTTGTTCCTATTATTATGATCAAAATAAATCCTATCCGGATCAGTTGACCATTCAGGTTGAAAATGCATTGGCACAAATGGAAAAGGGGACGAAGAAAAAGTTTGGGGACCCTGATAACCCTTTGTTGCTTTCCATCCGTTCGGGGGCAAGACGAAGTATGCCCGGTATGATGGATACGATTTTAAATGTAGGATTGAATGATACAACCATTAAAGGGTTGATAGCACAGAGTGGTGACGAACGTTTTGCATATGATGCCTACCGGAGATTGGTGATGATGTATGCAGATGTAGTAATGGAAAAAGCCGCTGGAGTAGAGCCGAAAGGAGGAAAGGGTATCAGAAAGGTATTGGATAGCCAACTGGAGGCTCTTAAAAAGAGCAGAGGCTATCAGCTCGATACCGAATTAACAGCAACCGAATTGAAAACCCTGGTTAAGGAGTATAAGGTAACTATTAAAAAAGTGTTGGGAGTTACCTTTCCCAATGATCCTTATAAACAATTATGGGGTGGTATTGGCGCTGTATTTGCCAGTTGGAATGGCAAGCGGGCCAAAGAATATCGGAAGATTGAAAAAATTCCTGATGAGTGGGGAACCGCAGTGAATGTGCAGGCCATGGTATTTGGAAACATGGGCGAAGAAAGTTGCACCGGGGTTGCTTTTACCCGTAATCCTGGAAACGGGGAACGTCATTTTTATGGGGAATACCTTGTGAATGCGCAGGGTGAAGATGTAGTAGCGGGTACACGGACCCCTGCTCCAATCAATACCTATTCGGCTAATGCACAAAGTATGGACCTGGAATCACTGGAAAAACGTATGCCGGTTCAGTACAAAGAACTATTCAATTTTCAGCGGCGGCTCGAAAAGCACTATAAAGACATGCAGGATATTGAATTTACCATTGAAAAAGGAACCCTTTACATGCTGCAATGCCGGGTGGGAAAAAGAAACGGGGTAGCCGCCGTGCGGGTAGCCACGGAAATGTACCGCGAAAAACTGATTGATGCCAATACGGCCATTATGCGGGTCGCTCCCAATCAATTGGTGGAGTTACTGCTCCCTATGTTGGATCCACAAGCTGAATTGGTACAAACAGTTATTGCAAAAGGCCTGCCTGCCGGGCCAGGTGGAGCACGTGGCCGGGTGGTTTTTACCCCGGAAGATGCTGTGGCCTGGGCTGCTAATGGAGAACAGGTAATATTGGTTCGGGAAGAAACTTCCCCCGAAGATGTGGATGGCATGCACAAGGCAGAAGCCATTTTGACCACTAAAGGAGGGATGACTTCGCATGCTGCATTGGTGGCCCGCGGATGGGGAAAGTGTTGTATAGTTGGTTGCAACAATATTGAAATCAATGAAAAATCAAAGTCTTTTACAGCAGCTAATGGACTAGTAATTAAAGAGGGAGAATGGATAAGCCTCAACGGTACCAAAGGGCAGGTATATGCCGGTAAAATGGATCTTGTTGATATTGATATTGAAAAAAATCAGGCCTATAAGGATCTGATGGAAATGGTAGATAAGAAAAAGCAAATGGGTGTAAGGGCTAATGCTGAAACCCCAGAGGATGCCAAAGTTGCTTTTCAGTTTGGAGCGGAAGGGATTGGCCTTTTCAGAACCGAACACATGTTTTATGGCGAGGGTAGTGAAGCGCCGCTTTTCCAACTGCGTAAAATGATTATGAGCAAAACCGAAAGGGAACGCAGGGCGGCACTCAATGTGCTGTTTAAATATGTAAAAAAGGATGTGAAAAATGTATTGAACCTCATGGATGGATATGCAGTCACCATCCGATTACTTGATCCCCCATTGCATGAATTTGTGCCACATGATAAAGAAAAACTAATGGAGCTCAGCAAGGAGTTGGGTATCAGCAGTGGTATATTAAAACGCCGGGTGCTTGCACTGCACGAAAACAACCCGATGCTGGGACATCGCGGCGTAAGACTAGGAATCAGTTACCCCGAAATTACCGAAATGCAGGTACGCGCAATTCTGGAAGCAGCAGTGGAATTGAACAATGCGGGAAAGAAGGTAATGCCCGAAATAATGGTGCCGGTAGTATGTTCTCCAAACGAATTGATACATCAGCGTAAAATTGTAGATGTAGTCTATGCTGAAGTTTGTGAGAAGTATAAAGTGGATGCCATCCCATATTTGTATGGAACCATGATTGAAATTCCAAGGGCAGCGCTGAAGGCAGCAAGACTCGCTGAATATGCTGATTTTTTCAGTTTTGGTACCAATGATCTCACTCAGATGAGTTTTGGATTCAGTAGGGATGATATCGGAGGTTTTTTACCTGTTTATCTCGATCAGAAAATCTTACCGGATGATCCTTTTCAAACCATCGACCTCGAAGGAATCGGTGAACTGATACAGTTTGGCACAGAGCGTGGACGTAAAACAAAGCCCGGATTAAAAGTGGGTATTTGCGGGGAGCATGGAGGTGATCCCGAAAGTGTAAAATTCTGCCATAGGGTGGGTATGGACTATGTAAGTTGTTCTCCTTTCAGAGTGCCCATTGCCCGGTTAGCTGCTGCACAGGCTGCTATTGAAAGCCCAAGAGCTAAAGTTAAAGGTAAAAAAATATAGGACAAAAAATCCGTGGAATAAAGTAAATATTTTAAAGTTTCTTTTCCTATTCGATTGGTATAAATAATAATTCGATGGTTTAAATAATGAAAATGCAGAAAGGTAAGAAGGGCCTTTGCTGTATGCTGAAATGGTATGGGAGGGTTGTTTTCCGAAAAACGATACTCCCATATCTATTTTTGAGATATCCGATACTATCAGCCAAAAGGAATGAGGTATCTCATCAAAAATAAATACAACGGGTTGCGGGTCGTTAACTTCATCCTGTTTACTTACATTTACCGCACCACAACGATATCATTATGAAGCATTTTCCATTGAATTCCAAAATCTTTGTAGAAAACAGGAAACGGTTCCTCAAACAGATGAAACCGAACAGCATTGCAATATTCAATAGTAACGATGAAGTGCCTTGCAATGGAGATGCGCTTTACCGGTTTCAGCAAAACAGTGACCTCTACTGGCTTTGTGGTATTGAACAGGAAGATACCATGGTGGTGCTTTTTCCAGATAATCCCGACCCTAAATACCGGGAAATACTGGTGCTGGTAAGGCCCAACGAAATGAAAGAAAAGTGGGATGGCAAAAGACTCCGCGAAGCAGAAGCAAAAGATATGAGCGGTATGCCCACCATATTGTGGCTTGACAGTCTTGAAGGCTTGCTGCAACAGTGGATACATCTTGCCGATACCATTTACCTGAATACCAATGAAAATGACCGAAAGGGCAGTTTGTTGGAAACACGGGACTACCGATACATTCAAATGATGAAAGAGCGCTACCCTTTGCACCAATACGAGCGAAGTGCCCGCCTTATGAAAGATCTCCGTGCGATCAAAACGTCTTTTGAAGTGGAGGTGATGCAAAAAGCAACAGATATTACCCATGATACTTTTGTAAGGGTTTTAAAATTTGTAAAACCCGGTGTGTTTGAGCACGAAATTGAAGCTGAAATTGTACATGAATTTTTACGCCAACGGGCAAGCGGGGAAGCTTATGGGAGCATTATTGCGAGTGGCGATCGGGCCCGTACCCTGCACTATATCAGCAACAATGCCGAATGTAAAGATGGGGAACTGATCCTGATGGATTTTGGTGCCAACTATGGTGGCTATTGTGCCGATTTATCCAGAACCATACCGGTAAATGGTAAGTTTTCAAAGCGGCAGAAAGAAGTCTATAACGCTTGTCTCCATTTGCATCAGTATGCAAAAAGTATTTTGAAGCCCGGGATTAACCTTGTGGATTATACCAATAAAGTGGGTGATGAAGCCACCAAGGAGTTTGTAAAAATAGGGCTGTTGAAAAAAGAGGATGTGAAAAATGAAAACCGGGATATCCTTGAATCAAGACCTTTCCGCAAATATCTTTACCATGGTATCAGTCACCATCTTGGTGTGGATGTACATGATCTTGGTACGAAAACAGCACCCATAAAAGCGGGCATGGTTTTTACCATTGAGCCGGGGATTTATATTGCGGAAGAACAAATGGGTATCCGGATTGAGAATAATTTCTGGATCACCAAATCCGGTAGTGTGGACCTTTTTAAAAATATTCCCATTACCGTGGAGGAAATTGAAGCCATTATGAAAAAGAAATAGCTTTATTTGTCACCCAATCAAAACCATTTTACGTTAACCAAACCAGGATATGATCAAACAGCTTCCTAATTTTTTCACCCTATTGAATCTATTTTTTGGGTGTCTTGCCATCGTTTTTACTTTACAAAATGGCATTATTATGGTTACCGATGATACGGCTCTTGCTGGTTACCGGCTTGATATTCAAAGCGAGCAGGTTTTTCTTGCCAGTCTTTTTATCGGGTTGGCGGCTGTAGTTGATTTTTTAGATGGTTTTCTGGCAAGGTTGCTCAATGCTTCTGGCGAAATGGGCAAGCAACTCGACAGCCTTGCCGATGTAGTGAGCTTTGGGGTAGCTCCTTCCTTATTTATATACCAATTGCTCCGCTTATCGCTGGCTAAAGAAGAAGATGGGCTTGCAGCAAGTATTGTCTGGCTATTGCCTGCATTTGTTATTCCCTGCGCTGCAGCCTGGCGGCTGGCCCGTTTCAATATTGATACTACTACCCCTATGCATTATTTCAGAGGAACTCCAGTGCCATCAGCAGGCGTTGCATTGGCTGCATTTCCATTGATTTGGTGGCAGGCCGAGGCTCAATGGGAAATTGACCTTTTAACCAATCGCTGGTTTTTGTATGCCATTATTTTAGTGGTGAGCGCACTCATGGCAAGCAATATCCCCATACTGAGCAATAAGCCTAAAAATAAAACTTTCCCGGCTTTGATGCCCTACTTTGCCGTAGGAATTTCAGCCCTTTTGGCGGCCTTGTTTTTGGGTTGGTGGGCTGCACCAATTACCTTTGGGGCTCTTGTCCTATTTTCGGTGGTATTTAAAAAACAAATTCAATGATATATACTGCACATGTAACCATTATGCCACTTAAAGAATTGCTTGACCCACAGGGTAAGGCAGTGATAGGTGGATTGTCTAATCTTGGTATTTCAAATATCAAAGATGTACGGATAGGCAAGCAGATTGCGCTGCAGGTAGAAGCCGAATCATCAGAAGCGGCTCAGGCTATAGCAGAAGATGCTACCAAAAAATTATTGGCCAATCCGGTTATGGAGCAGTTTGAAATCCAAATGGTCTAGTGCTATACCTTGTTCCATCGCCTATTGGTAACCTTGCCGACATGACCTATCGTGCGGTGAACATCCTGAAAGAGGTGGATGTGATTTTGTGTGAAGACACAAGAACCACCTCCTTTCTGCTAAAGCATTACGAGATACATAAACCTCTGACGCCTTATCATCAGCATAATGAACATAAAGTGCTAAGCCACCTTGCCGATCAGTTATTGGCGGGAAAAACCATGGCCGTTGTTACCGATGCCGGTACGCCCGGTATAAGTGATCCAGCTTTTTTGCTGATACGCGAATGTGTACGGCAGGGAATCAAAGTAGAATGCCTGCCCGGTGCTACGGCCTTTGTACCTGCATTGGTAAACAGCGGACTTCCCATGAACAGTTTTGTATTTGAAGGTTTTCCACCTTTAAAAAAAGGTAGGCATACCTTATTTACCAAACTTGCTACCGAAGAGAGAACCATTATTTTTTACGAAAGCCCGATGCGTATTGTAAAAACGCTCGACGAGATTGCGAAATATTTTGGAGAAGATCGTCCCTGTAGTGTATCAAGAGAGCTTACCAAGAAGTTTGAAGAAACCAAAAGGGGAACTCTCAAAGAAGTGGCGGATTACTTTCGGGCCAAAACGGTAAAGGGAGAAATTGTTTTGGTAGTGGGTGGTGTGGTGTAGTCTATTCGTACCATACCGACATGTCATCAAGGTTCTTTCGGTTCAGATCGGGCACCAAGGCCTCTTCTTTTGCATAACCTACGGGTACCAACAGATAAGGTTTTTCATTTTCAGGTCGCTGTAAAAGTTTGGTTAGGAAACCCATAGGGGAAGGCGTATGTGTAATGGCTACAAGTCCGGCATCATGAATAGCGGCCAGTAAAAAACCACAGGCAATTCCACAGCTTTCCTGTACATAATAATTTTGGTGTTTTTCACTGTTTTCCGTGGTTTCGTAGCTTCTTCTAAAAACAATGATCAGCCATGGGGCTTCGGTTAAAAAGGGTTTTTGCCAGTCTGTACCAATGGGGGCAAGATCCTCCAGCCATTCCTTACTCATCCGGCCGGCGTAGCTTTTATATTCTTCTTCTTCCGCAGCTTCGCGGATTGCTTTTTTAACATCTGGGTTGGATATCACACAAAAAGTCCATGGTTGTTTGTGTGCTCCGCTTGGGGCAGTAGAGGCGGTTAGCAGGATGTTTTCAATGACCTCCTTTCCAACTGGTTTTTCTGAGATATCACGGCAGGTGCGGCGTTCGTTGGCCCATGCGTAAAATGCCTTGCTGCGTTCCAGCATTTCTTCCGCCCCATACCCTGCTTTTTTATAATTTATAAAAGGATAACCATTAACTAGTTTTATATTCCTCATCCTGTTAGTTTTGTACCAGTCTAATTTTCAAAGTAAAGCAATTATTATCGTATGAAGTTTAAGATTCGATTTAAGCAGTTCCTAAGTGCTACAGGGTTGGGATTGATTGTTTGTATGACCCTCAATGCTACCGCACAGGAATCACGCTGGCAACAAAAAATCCAGTATAAAATGGATGTTTCGCTCAATGTGAACACCAACCTTGTGAACGGAAAACAGGAAATTAAGTACACCAATAATTCGCCTGATACCCTGAAACGTTTGTTTTTTCATACCTACTGGAATGCTTTTCAGCCCGGTAGCAGCATGGATGTACGCAGCTTGGAATTGGGTAAAATACAAATGGGTATGGGACGCGACGGCAAACCCCGCTACGATTGGGATGGCCGTGTAACAGACCGGATTGGCAACCTGAAGCCAGACGAAATTGGATTTACCAATCTTACCGAAGTGATTATAGGAGGAAAGTCTCAAACCCTGATTCTTCATGAAACCATTCTTGAGGTGGCGCTGGATAAGCCAGTTTTACCTGGCCAAACCATTGCTTTGAAAACAACCTGGGAAGGACAGGTGCCAGCACAAATCCGCCGTAGCGGACGCGATAATGCCGAAGGGGTGCGATATACTATGACCCAATGGTATCCTAAAATGGTGGAATATGACTATCAGGGATGGAATGCCAACCAATATATTGCCCGGGAGTTTCATGGTGTATGGGGCGATTATGAAGTAAATATCACGCTCAATAAAGATTACAAAATTGGTTCTAGTGGTGTTCTTCAAAATGCTGGTGAAATTGGTTGGGGTTACGATAAAGAAGGTTCTGACCTGAAAAAAAACTCAGGAGAGGCCCGGACCTGGAAGTTTAAGGCTGAAAAAGTACATGATTTTGCCTGGGCGGCTGACCCCGGGTATAAGCATATTACCAGTAAAACAGAAGGAGGGCCATTGTTGCATTTTATTTATAAAGATGCACCGGGTGCAGATGGGCTTTGGAAAGGAACTGCCAAGAGTTGTGTGGAAGCCTACCCTTATATAAAAGAACATTTTGGGGCTTACCCCTGGTCTGATTACAGTTTTATACAAGGCGGCGATGGCGGAATGGAGTATGCCATGGCAACCATGATAAAATCTCATAGCCTGGGAACTGCTATCCATGAATGGATGCATAGCTGGTACCAGCAACTGATGGGTACCAACGAAAGCCTGTATGCCTGGATGGATGAAGGGTTTACAAGTTTTGCGGAAAGCCGGGTGAGTGCCTGGTTGAAAGGAAGTAAGGATTGGCCATTACAGGGGGATTATGCTGGTTATTACAACTTGGTTCGCAGTCGTTTGGAAGAACCTATGTCTACCCATGCCGACCATTTTAATACCAATTATGCTTATGGTACTGCTGCTTATTCCAAAGGTTCTGTATTCCTCGGGCAACTCGGATATATCATCGGCGAAGAAAATTTGGATAAGGTTTTATTGGAATATTACAATAGATGGAAATTTAAGCATCCCAATCCCAACGATTTTATTCGGGTGGCTCAAGATGTATCGGGTGTGGAATTAGCCTGGTATAAGGAGTACTGGCTGTATACCACCAAAACCATTGATTATAAAATAGACAGTGTTTGGAGCGATGAAGCCAGTACCAATGTAAGAATAGCAAGGGTAGGAGCTATTCCCATGCCGGTGGACGTAACCATTACCTTCCGCGACGGTAGCCAGGAAAAACATTATGTTCCGCTAAACCTCATGCTGGGTAGCAAGCCTGCTGAAGATTCGATTTCAAGGATTGTATATCCAGAACAAAGATGGACACATCGTGAAATGGTTTTACAAACCAAGCATCGGTTGAATGAAATCAGTTCGGTGGAAATAGATCCAAGCCAAAGGATGGCAGATATTGATCGTAAAAACAATAAACTGGAACTGAAATGGTAGGTTAGATTTAGCGTACAATTCATATGTGGAGGATTATGAACTGGGATATCTTATTTCCAATTCACTTTAATTTAACGGATGGATCATTCAAAATTTATCAGGCAATTATAATTCAAAAAGTAAACAGCCAAATGATGTCGTCGCAAAAAAACCTTGGGTAGGTAAACAGGATTTGGATTTTTGATTTTACAAGGGTTATTTACACCCGAGACAAAGCAGATTGGTTAGAGACGCCCTCTAATCAATCTGCTTTTTTATTTATCCCTTACCCATCAATACTTAATTTTTTATAAGAGGATGTTTGTGGATGCATGCGCATAAATTTGGAATATACAGCCATTAATGGTTTGATATTCAAGCGAACCAAACAACCATCACGTTGGAAATGCATTTCCTTCAAGTAACAATAACGGCTAAAATTATCTGTTTATAATTTTTCATATTCAAAAAAAATAGTGTAAATCTATATCCAAGTGAATGCATCATTGAATGTATAGCATTGAGAAAACAATTGAATTTGACAAATGGCTAAGAAAGTTGAAAGATTTAAGAGCCAAGGCCAAGATATTGTTTCGAATTTAAAAATCATAGAACGATGAGCACTTTGGGGATAGCGAACCTGTTGGCGATGGAATTTGGGAATTAAAAATAAACTTCGCTAAAGGATACTGAGTTTACTTTAAAGAATCAGCCGGAAAAATAATTATCTTACTTATTAGTGGAGACAAATCAATTCAACAAAGAGGCATTGAAAGGGCAAAATAAATTTTAAAAAGAATCAAACAATAGAGATATGGGGGCCTCTAAATTTGATATAGCAGACTACCTGGATAGCAACGAAATGATAGCAGAATATTAGAATACTTTTTTGTATGAAGGGGATGATCCAGATATAAATACATCCATTAGAAATGTTGTAAAATCTATCGGAATGACAAAAATTGCACAAAAAACCGGGTTAAGCAGATCAGGTTTGTACAAAGCTTTATCTAATGGCGCTAAACATCAATTTGAGACAATAATGAAAGTATTTAGAGCAGTGGGCGGTCAAATTCAAATAAATCCTTGACTGTTGGGGAGAAGCGTAATCAGCGCGTAACATCACTAATGGTTTAGATGGAGGTAATGGAAAGTTTATTATACGCGCCAATATTTTTTATTATATGTTGTTCTACATATAAGGTCAGATTCATGAGCTGTTACAAAAATTGAAATCCACTCTCTAATATTAGTAGCCGACCCATTAAATGTTTCTTTAAGTAACTCCTGGAGTGGCAGTATAATAACAAA
>JBBQXO010000097.1:0-17193 GCA_038209595.1 Chitinophagales bacterium | reverse complement strand
CCGACAGCACTCATACCGGCCGTGCTCCCCATAATGTATGCTTCATGGATGGCGGTATTAAATACCCGATGATCGCCAAACTGATCAGCAAGCGTGGCTGCTTCACGAAAAACACCCCCGAGCCTGCGCCCTACATCCTGTCCATACAAAATAGCTTCCGGGTGTGTTTCCATCAGTTCGCGGATGGCAAACAAAGCCGCATCCACCATGGGCACCGGCGCCTTATTAGCAGGGGTACGGATACCCTTTTCCTCTGTAATGGTGGTGGGTGCAAACACATGATCCTTCACGGTTTCTTGCAACGGATCTCCGGCAACCTGCGCCTGTGCAAAGGCCTGCTTAATTTCTTCATCAGCTTGTTGATTGATGGCTTCGAGGATGTCCTCCCCTACTCCTACCTCCAGTAAAGCTGCATGAAGCTTTTTTACAGGATTGTGCAATTCATGGGCAGAAAGGTCCTCTTCTGAACGGTAAAACTCTTTCCGTACCCCGCTTGTATGATGTCCAAGCAAGGGCACATTTGCCTGCACAAGCCAGGGACCTTTTCCGGTTTGGCGAATAGCAGTCATCACCTTTTCCATCGCTTCAAAGCTTTCCCCAAAATCAGATCCATCTATCTTCAGGGTTTGCATTCCCGGGAAACCTTTGGCAAAATCCACCGCATCCATTACCCTTGCTTCTGCGGCACTTACACTGATACCCCATTGGTTGTCCTGAACCAGATAAATAATCGGCAGCTCTTTCAAAATAGCCACCTGAAAGGCTTCGCTTATTTCACCCTCAGTAAGCGAAGCATCGCCCAACGAACAAACCACTAGTGGATGTTCGCCATCTTCGCCCCGCTTTAGCAAAGGAGAATTTATCTGCGACAGGTATTGTAACCCTTGAGCAATGCCTGTGGAAGGAATTACCTGCATACCGGTGGCACTGCTTTGGTGGATGATTTGCGCCCGGTCGGTTAACCGGCTGCTTGGATGTCCATAATAGCTACGACCACCACTGAAATAATCATCGGCTTTTGCCAGCAACTGTAACATGAGCTCGCCCGGTGTAAAACCCAGTGAAAGCAGAATGCTTTCATCCCGATAATAGGGACTCACCCAATCCTGCGGCTGCAAAAGCATACCCGTAGCTATTTGTATGGCCTGATGGCCGAGACTTGTAGAATGTACGTATTTGCAAACCGACCTGTTGGCATCATAAGTGGCTGCCATATGTTGTGTTTGCATCATCAGATGCCAGGCCTTCAGCATGAATTCTTTTTCCATCATAATCTATAGCAATCGTTCCGCATAACCGGGTAATAATGGCAGGGATTTAGTCGTCAGAGACCGGGCAAAGCTAAAGAAATCATTAAAAGGAACGGGTATTTTTCAGGGAGTAAAATTCGCTCCTTTTACTCCACCGAAAGGCTCAATACTTCCTGTCCTTCCAGTACCCCTTTGAGCTCATCGCTGATCACACATTCCCCCACCCCCGGCGGCGTTCCGGTAAAAATAAGGTCTCCGATATTCAGCGAAAAATACTGAGTTACGTCAGCAATAATGGCATCAATTGAAAACAACATGTCCCGGGTATGTCCTTCCTGTACTTTTTCTCCGTTTTTAAAAAAATTAAAGGCAATATCTGATGGATCAGGCAAAGAAGATACCGGGATAAAAGTGCCCACAGCCGCCGATGAATCGAAAGCTTTGGCCTTTTCCCAGGGTAAGCCCTTTTTCTTAAGTTTATCCTGCACATCTCTTGCGGTAAAATCGATCCCTAAGGTTACTTCTTCATAATAATTATGTGCTTTGTGCGCCGAAATAAATTTCCCGTTTTTCGAGATTTTAATGACCAATTCGCATTCATAATGCAGCTCGTTGGTAAAGGCGGGATAAAACAAATTGTTCCCCGGTGTTAGCAAGGCGTTCTTTGGTTTTAAAAAAATTACAGGCTCATCAGGAACCTGATTTCCCAATTCTTTTGCATGATCTGCATAATTACGACCAACACAGATGATTTTCATAGCTTGTTCTGATTATAAATCCTTTCTGACAGAAATAAAATTATTGAACTTTTCACAGGTGAAAATTAAGCCATTTCCTTTGTTAATCAAAGTTTAGAGATGAATTTTATCATATCTCAAAACTTAATTTGTTGTACTTATTCATAGCGAAATCGAGCCCCATCAAGGCGAAATCCTCAATAAGGTCTACCGATGTACTAATTTTTTGATTCACAACAGGTACTTCCTTAGCAGCCCAGGGAGCCAATACAAAATCTATCTGCCTTCCTTTAGGGAAATCATTTCCAATACCAAAACGCAACCTCGGGTAAAGATTGTTGCCAAGTGTTGCCTCAATATCTTTCAACCCATTGTGGCCTGCATGGCTTCCCGAGGAACGCAGCCGGATTTTATCGAGTGTTATTGCAAGGTCATCCACCACCGTGAGGGTGCGCTCCACCGGTATTTTTTCTTTGTCCATCCAATAGCGTAAGGCCCTGCCCGACAGGTTCATAAAGGTAGTAGGTTTAATCACCACAAGGGTGCGGCTCTTTAATTTGATTTCGCTTACTTCAGCAAACCTGTCCACTCTCCAGCTACCAGCATGCTTGCGCACAAATACATCCGCTACATCAAACCCAATATTATGACGGGTATGCGCATATTCGGCGCCTATATTCCCCAACCCTATGATTAAAAACTTTTGCATGTGCAGTAATGGAACAATATTATCCTGTTTTTTACAATTTACGATACCTGATAAACATAATATTTTGATTTACGAAAAAATAAAATGGGAAAAAAAATCCCCGAACCTGAATGGCCCGGGGAATATGGTTTTCGCTAACACAGAGGTCAGAGGATTATTTCTTCTTTTTCTCGTCCTTAGCGGCAGCAGCTTCTTCCTGCTTTAACTGACGGGTCATTACAATAGAAGCCATAGGAATCCTTGGCGAATTCAAAACTTCCATATTGGGAAGTTCCACGTCTTCAACCCGAACGTTTTCGTTCAAATCGAGGTTGGTAACATCCACTTCGATGGCTTCCATTAAAAACTCAGGAAGGGTTTTCACCTTCAGGGTTTTCATTTTTACAACCAAACGCCCACCTGCTTTCACGCCGGCTGCGCTACCAATATATTTCAACGGAAGGTTGGCAATAACCGGGCGATCTCCCACGAGTTCCAAAAAGTCAACGTGGTTCAATGCATCGGATACCTTATCAAACTGCAGGTCCTTCATAATGCAACGGTAGGTTTTACCGTCTACTTTAATTTCTGCCAACATAAATTGGTCGGTGTATACTAAAGGCTTAAAGGCACTGGCAGCGGCATAAAAAATCACGTCCTGTGCACCCCCGTAAATTACACCAGGCACTTGACCCTGAGAGCGCAACGTGTGGGTGGCTTTTTTACCCGTTCCGGTCCTCAGATTCCCTTCGATAGTAATTGTTTTCATTTCTAAAAAATTTTTGAGCGGCAAAAGTACGAATAAGCCAGTATTTATGCGGAAAAAAACAAGGAATTAATATAAATAGACAATTTTTGTGTAAAATAGATCCTAATCGAATCTATAACCTGCTTAGATTCCGGTACAATTGTTAATCTTGCATTCCAGCAGGTATACCAACTTATAATATGAAAAGAAATTTACGAGCCATTTTTATCCCACTTCTCGCCATGATTGCTGTTGCCCAAACAGCGCTTGCACAGGATACCACTATGGTTCTGGTAAAACCCAAGCCCATTACCACTATATTACTTCCCTTGTATCTCGATTCAGCTTTTAAAGACGGCAAATATGCCCATGGCAATAATATGCCTTCCTTTCTTTTGCCCGGGCTCGAATTTTATAATGGAGTAAAAATTGCCTCAGAAGAACTCAGGGAGCAAGGGGTGCGGGCACAAATCAAAGTCATTGATAGCAAAAGTGCTGGTTATCTAAACAAGCTCTTTAAAGATTCAGTATACCAAAAACCAGGGTTGGTTATTTCCATGGCACAGACCTCCTCTGAGTTTAAAAGCATCGCTGATCCGATGAAAAAAGCCAACTGGCCGCTTATTTCGCTTTTGCCAAACGATGCAGGCATTACCGAGTACCCCAACATGATGGTAGCCAATTCCACGATTACCACCCATATTACCGCGCTGTATAAATACATTCAACACAACCACAGTATTGACAATATCATTATGCTGACACCAATAGGTAGCTCAGAAGACAAAATAAAGGAGTTTCTGGTGAATGAAAATAAAAATACATTGGGTATTCCGCTTCCTTGGAGAGACGTAAGAATGTCGGAGAATTTCACTAAGGAACAATGCCTTGCACTCCTCGATAGCAACCGGCAAAATGTAATTCTGGCAACTACTTTAAGCGCCTCAAGGGCTCAAAAAATAGTAAGAATACTGGCTTCTGCAAGTCCCGCTTACAAAATCAGCGTTTTTGGTATGCCCACCTGGGAAACGGTTTCCTTTGCTAAAAATGAATTTGAAGGGGTAGATATTTATTATGGTACGCCTTTTGTGGGTTCTAATACCCAAAATATTGATCTGAACTTGAATTTCGTATTAAAATACCGGGAACTTACCAATAGCCGGCCAAGTGATATGGCGTACCGGGGTTATGAAATTACTTTGCGTTTTGCCAAAATACTTGCCAGATACGGCGAAACCTTTATGGAACACATCAACGATGAGGATTTCAGGCTGTTTACCGAGTTTAATTTCCAGCCTGTAGGAAACGTAAATGCCCGAAAAGCAGATTATCAGGAAAATACAAAAATCTATTTTCTTAAAAAGAGCGACAATCAATCGAGCGAAGAACCGTTTCCAAAACCTTAAACCTATCTCAGTTTATCGGCTGATTTAATGAGTGCCTCATCTTGACGAATGCCCCGGTATGCCATAATATCAAAAATAATACTGAATACAGGTACCGCTACCCCAAATCCATATTGCGTTTGTTCGTAAGCAGGTTCTACGTTAATAAAAGCATCCTTTGCCATCCAAATAAATAAAAGCATCAGCAGTGACATGAGGATATGCAACCAAATGATTTTTTTCTGCGAACTTCTGTTTTTAAATAGGAATATGGCGATAAGTGGCATAACCAACAACAAAATACCAATAATCATCAGATGAAGCCTTTCGGCAGTCATCAACCTCACCGTAGTATTGTCGATAGTGAGACCGGCATAAATGGGCAAACGTGCCAAGAGTAAATAAATAAGACCCGATAATAACAACCACAAGGTCTGGATGCGCTGTATCATGAATTTTTCTTATAAAAGGTTAAAAGATTAAACAAAAATAAAAAACTGATTAGCCCAGCTCGGGGTAAAGCGGGAATTGTTGCATAAAAGCAACCACATCGCCCTTAACCTGTTCAATAATGGCCGTGTCATCGGGATTGGTAATAATCTTATCAATCACTCCGGCTACAAAGGCCATATCTTTTTCCAGCATGCCCCGTGTAGTAATGGCCGGCACCCCAATACGGATACCGCTGGTTACAAAAGGACTTTTATCATCAAAAGGTACTGAATTTTTATTCAAGGTGATATGTGCCTTATCCAGTGTTTCCTGTGCTTTTTTACCTGTTATATTCTTATTCCGTAAATCAATCAGCATCAGGTGATTGTCGGTGCCTTTGCTTATGAGTTCGTAACCTTTGTCTACAAAACACTTAGCAAGTACCTGTGCATTGGTACGTACCTGCTGCTGATACAAACCAAACGAGGGTTCGAGGATATCGCCAAAAGCAATGGCCTTGGCAGCAATCACATGCATAAGCGGACCACCTTGTGTACCTGGAAATACGGCAAGATCAAGTAGTTGGCTCATCATGCGGATATTGCCCTTGGGATCTTTCAGCCCCATAGGATTTTCAAAATCATGCCGCAGTGCAATCAATCCGCCACGGGGTCCACGCAGGGTTTTATGGGTAGTACTTGTAACAATATGGCAATGCTCAAATGGATCGTTTAATAACCCTGCTGCAATCAAGCCAGCCGGATGACTAATATCTGCCAATACAAGCGCGCCGATTTCGTCGGCAACCTTGCGTACTCTGGCATAATCCCAATCGCGGCTGTACGCACTCGCACCTACAATAATCATGGAGGGCTTTTCTGCCAAGGCAATACTTTCCAATTGCTCGTAATCGAGGAGTCCGGTTTCTTTTTTTACCCCATAAAAAAAAGGCGTATAAATTTTACCGCTGAAATTGGCGGGGCTGCCATGGGTAAGATGGCCACCCATACTCAGGTCAAGTCCAAGAATTTTATCACCGGGTTTTAAACAGGCGAGGAAAACGGCAGCATTGGCCTGCGCTCCACTATGGGGCTGCACATTGGCCCAACTTGCCTTGAATACCTGCTTTAAACGATCAATAGCCAATTGCTCTATCTGATCAACCACTTCGCAACCGCCATAATAACGTTTGCCAGGATATCCCTCAGCGTACTTATTGGTAGCTATACTTCCCATGGCCTGCATTACTTCGAGGCTTGTAAAGTTTTCGCTTGCAATCAGTTCAATTCCATTGCGTTGACGGTATAATTCTTTGTTCAAAAGGTCGAAAACCAGTGTATCCTTTGGCATGTATTCAAATTTTCGGCAAATATAAGCCAGCCCGGTGGCAGCATCTAAGATTATTCAATGGCCTTCCCTAATTTAACCAATCGCTTCTACAAAACTCAGCCTCTGAAAGCGGGGTGAAATCTTTCGAGGGTTTCGCGTAAATATTCCCGGTCGATATGCGTATAAATTTCGGTGGTGGTAATGCTTTCATGGCCCAGCATTTCCTGCACAGCTCGCAAGTCAGCGCCGCCTTCTACAAGGTGGGTAGCAAAGCTATGGCGGAAGGTATGTGGCGAAATATTTTTCCGGATACCCGCCTTTTGCGCCAGCGCCTTGATAATATAAAAAATCATTACCCTACTCAGTCTTTTTCCGTTTCGGTTTAAAAAGAGAATGTCCTCTTCGCCTTTTTTGATATCAACATGTAGCCTGATAGTAGATCTGTAAACCTGAATATAGTCAATGCCCTCTTTGCCTATGGGTACCAGTCTCTCCTTATCGCCCTTGCCCACCACCCGCACAAAGCCTATTTCAGGGTAAAATCCGCTGATCCGCAAATTGACCACTTCGCTTACCCGTAGTCCACAACTGTACATCGTTTCCACAATGGCGCGGTTTCGGGTACCTTCTGCCGTACTATGATCAATAGCTTGTATCATCAATTCAATTTCCTCAAAGGCCAATACTTCGGGCAGCTTCCTTTGGGTTTTTGGCGACTCCAGCAATTCACAAGGATTTTGTACACAGATCTGCTCCGCCACACAATAGGTAAAAAAGCTTCTTACACCGCTAATAATGCGTGCCTGCGTAGTCACACTTAGCCCAAGCATGGCAATGGATTGGATAAAAGCTTGCAATAAGGGCAGGCGAACCGCATCTGGAGCTTTGACCTGTTGCGTACCCACAAGGTAATCAGTAAGCAGGCGCACATCGTGCAGGTAAGCTTCCACCGAATGGTCGCTCAACGATTTTTCCAACATTAACCAGGCTTTATAGCCTTTTTTATATGGATCCCACACAGGATGGCTCTTTTTATTGATTTACTATTAATATTGCAAAATACTTTATTGGAAGATTCTGGGATTTCTTTTTTACAAATTCCAATGATGAAAATACCGGTAGCTTATGCAACTGAAACAATTAGAAAAAAAATATAAACAAAATAAGAAAGTTTTTCTAGAATTTATAGACGACCTCGAATCGGCAAGCCATAAAGGTATCAATGAAGAAGCTAAAGCCGCAGAAAAGGAAGTATGGGAAGAAACCGATTGCCTCAGTTGTGCCAATTGCTGTAGAAAAATGACTCCTACCCTTACGCCTGAAGATCAGAAAAGAATTGCGGCTCATTTACAAATGACTCCCACAGCATTTGAAAAAAAATACCTGGTATTTGATGAAGAGGACAAAGATTGGCGCATGCAAAAGCAACCTTGTGTTTTTCTGGATGAAACCACCAATAAATGCGGGATCTACGCTGTTCGACCAGCAGATTGCTCGGGGTTTCCACACCTCACCAAAATGCCTCTGAAAAGTTATCTGTACATTCACAAACAAAATATTAAATACTGCCCGGCCACATTTGCTTTTGTAGAAAAGATGATGAACCGGATTGAAATCACCACACTTTAATTTATGTTTTCACAAACCATTATTCTCATCATTGTTACGGCGCTTATTTCGGTCACTTCCTTTAAAAATCAAAAAGTGTACAACGATTTAATTTTGTATCCGCCTGCCATCAATCGAGGTCAGTATTATCGCTTTCTTACTTCTGGTTTTATCCATGCCGATATTCAGCATTTATTGTTCAACATGTTGACGCTGTATTTTTTCGGTGATGCCATTGAGCAGTTTTTAACAGTCAATATAGGTAGTTGGGCCTTTTTAACTTTATACCTCGGAGCCATCGTCATTTCAGATATTCCTTCTTATTTAAAAAATAAGAATAACCCGCGTTATGCAAGTCTCGGGGCTTCGGGTGGCGTATCTGCCATCGTTTTTGCCTTCATCATTTTTGCCCCCTGGTCATGGTTTACTTTTCCTCCGGTACCCGCCATTGTGTTTGGTGTGGGTTATATGGCTTACAGCATTTACATGAGCAAAAAAGGACAAGACAATGTAAACCATGATGCCCACTTGTGGGGAGCCCTTTTTGGAGTAGTTTTCATTTTTATCAATATGCCGCAGGAGGTAATGGGTTTCGCGCAAAGGCTAATGGATGTTCAAGGTCCATAAGCGGTGAAGTTTCCTCCAAATGAAAGCCGAATTCTATCGGACTAAAAGTTATTTATCTCCAGGTAATTGCAGCCATAGTTTTACAATGTTTTTTGTATTGTCCGTTATTTTAAACCGGTCGTCGAGCCGGTAACCTGCTACCCATAGGATGCGGTGGTCGCTTTCCAGCACATATACCTGTTCTTTCTCCGCCATCGATAGTTTGAGGTCAATCAGAAGCCGGGCTACTTTTTTCTTTTTTTGCATACCCAAGGGGTAAAAATAATCCCCCGGTTTAGTGGGTCGTAGTATTAGGGGGAAATGCAACAGCGCAGCATCTACCAAGGCTTCCTGTGGACAAGATTTTACCAGCATTAGTTCTGCCGTAAAAGCCAGTTCTTTACTGATTGTGAGGTTCCTTGCTTCTGTTAGCACAAAATCAGCAGGCAGCGATTCGGTGTATTGCAATGTGGCTTCGCTTGTTGTATTTGGAATCATCAACAACCATCCCCGGTTATTTAGCAAACGGTGGCTTGCAGAATGAATCGATTTTCCATTCTGGGCAACCATTAGTTTTTCCACTTCGCCGGTTTGCCCTTCGGTAAAACCAAATTTTTTAATCCACTCCCAAATCAGGGTTTGACGGGGTTCCATTTTTTGCCATTGTGCAATGGCAATTTTGTCTATCCCCCGATCCACTTTCACCCCCTTTTTCAACTTTATCTCCACCATTTCCCGGTAAAGCATAGCGGCTTCTGTGGCTTTTTTTGCAGTAGCGTTAATCCCTGACAATGCCTGTGGAAAAGACTCTTCCACCAGTGGCATTACTTTGTGCCTTATAAAATTGCGGATGTAAGTGGCTTTCAGGTTACTGGAATCTTCTACCCAGTTCAGGTTATTTTGGGTAGCATAACTTTCTATTTCGGCTGGTGTGGCCCATAGTAAAGGTCGAATGATGGCTCCGTTGTGCGCCGGTATTCCTTTCAGCCCCTCAATACCGGTTCCTCTAAAAAGGTGCATCAGGACTGTTTCGGCATTATCGGCGGCATGGTGTGCTGTAGCAATCCGCACCATTTTACCCTGCTGTGCTACCCCTTGCCGGACCTGCTCAAAAAAAGCATAACGGAGTTCCCTTGCCGCCACCTGTATGCTGCAGCGGTTTATTTCGGCATAACTATTGGTGTCAAATCGTCTGTTATGAAGCGGAACCTGTAATTCATCAGCCCATTGTTTTACAAACAGCTCGTCGCGTTCACTCTCCTGCCCTCTTAACTGAAAATTGCAATGCATCAACTCCATGGGTTGATTAAGGGCTTTCAGCAAATGGGTCAGCACCACCGAGTCTTTGCCCCCGCTGAGTGCTATCAGTATCAAGGTGTTTTTATGAAATAAATTTTGGGCTACAGCAAAAGCTTTTAAACGGGTAATTAATGGATGTTCCAATGATATTTTTTAATAATCTGATAAATCCTCAAATGCCATTTGCAACTCATTGTAAGCATGGTTATCACCGGCCGCTTTGGCTTGTTTCATTCCCACCTCGTAAATTTCCAACGCTTTTTCGGCTTGCCCGATTCTTTCCTGCAACTTGGCGAGGTGATAATAACTGCCCACATAACCCGGATTTGCAGCCAAAACCTCTTCAAAATATTGCAGCGCCGTTTGGTCATCGCCCAATTTTACATATTCCAAAGCAAGGGCATGCTTTAAAAAGGAATCTTGCGGAGTATCTAACAGATATTCCTTTAATTTTTCAATTTTGTTCATCATTTGTGCAATTTTAACCAATATGTCCTGCTTTTTTTTGAATTAGTTGCATAAACAACTATTTTTGTAGAATAACGAAAAACGTATTGCCAATTCAGGAGGCTTTCCATTTTTCAATTCCACTCAATAAAATAAATACGCTCTATATGAAAATCCTTGTATGCATTAGTAAAACCCCCGATACAACGGCAAAAATAGCTTTTACCGACAACAACACGAAGTTTGCCGAAGCCGGGGTACAGTTTATAGTGAACCCCTACGACGAATGGTATGCACTGGTACGTGCCCTCGAACTGAAAGAGGCAGGAACTGCAACAAGTGTAAGCCTTATCCATGTTGGAGGAGCGGATAATGACCCCATTATCCGGAAAGCACTTGCCATTGGCGGAGATGACGCCATCCGGGTAAATACAACTGAAGTCGATAGTTATTATATTGCAAGTCAGATTGCCGCCGTAGCGAAAGAAGGTGGATACGACCTCGTTTTTACCGGTAAAGAAACCATTGATTATAATGGCAGCAGTATTGGTGGTATGGTAGCCGAAATTTTGGAAGTGCCTTACATCAGCCTTGCTACTGCACTTTCTGCAGAAGGCAGCCAAATGACCGTAACCCGTGAAATTGAAGGTGGAGAAGAGGTAGACCTTTTATCCGTACCTGCTGTAATTAGTTGCCAGAAAGGAATGGCCGAGCAAAGAATTCCGAATATGAAAGGAATTATGGGTGCCCGCACCAAGCCTCTGACCGTAAAAGATCCGGTTGAAGCAGACGTTTTAACTACCATCGTTGCTTTTGAACTGCCCCCTGCCAAAGCGGGTGTAAAACTGGTAAGTGCCGATGAACCGGAAGAACTCGTAAGACTGCTACATGAAGAGGCCAAAGTATTTTAATAGCCTTGCCATCCACATAAGACTGTTGACATAAGTAAAGCAACTTTATTATTCAATTTTATAAAACTCCAATAATTATATGGTACTCATATTCGCCGACCAAAGTGAAGGTCAAATAAAAAAACAAGGTTACGAAGCCGTTAGCTATGGTGCAAAAATTGCAGAAGCAGCTGGAACTACAGCGGAAGTTCTTGTACTTGGAACGGTTGACAATGCAAGCGAAGCCTTGGCAGCATTGGGAAAATATGGTGCTACCAAAGTACACCATGCCGCCGATGCAGGATTCAATGCATTTGATGCGCAGGTTTACACAGCAGCCATTGCTGATGCTGTTGCTGCTTCGGGTGCCGATATAGTGGTGTTTAGCCATACGACCACCGGAAAAGCAATCGCTCCGAGGCTAAGCGCCAAACTTAAAGCAGGTTTGGTAGCGGGAGCAATCGATCTTCCAGATACTTCTACAGGGTTTGTGGTGAAAAAACTGGTATTTAGCGGCAAGGCATTTGCGCATGTAGGCATCAATACCCCGATAAAAGTCATTTCGCTCAACCCCAATGCTTTTGGCGTAAAACTGCAGGAAGGCACTGCCGAAGTAGTTGCATTGGATCTGAAGCCAATGGCTGGGAAAATAACCGTGAAAGAAGTAAATAAAATAACCGGCACGGTGCCTTTAAGCGAAGCCGAGCTGGTAATAAGTGGTGGTCGTGGATTGAAAGGTCCTGAAAACTGGTACCTTGTAGAAGATCTTGCCAATGAATTAGGAGCAGCAACTGCCTGTAGCCGGGCGGTAGCAGATGCCCATTGGCGGCCACACCATGAGCACGTAGGACAAACCGGTGGTGCCGTAGCCCCCAATTTATATTTTGCCATTGCAATTAGTGGTGCCATTCAGCACCTCGCTGGAGTAAACCGAAGTAAAACCATCGTGGTAATCAACAAAGACCCCGAAGCTCCTTTTTTTAAAGCGGCAGACTATGGTATTGTTGGAGATGCCTTCGAGGTAATGCCAAAAATTGTAGAAGCGGTTAAAAAAATGAGAGCGGAAGGTTAATCCTTGCCGCCAATTTTAACAAAAATCGGGTCTTTTCGTAATTCCACTTCAATCAGGATTGGCCGGGTTGAAGTGGAATTATTTACTTTATAGGGGTTTAGTTTTGATTGTAAGCCTTGCTTTGCTTTAATTTGCACATTATAAACAAGTAATAAAGCTCCCAAATCAAAGGAAAATTTTAGCGCAAAAGCTCTATTGTGAATGGAAAGCATGAAAAAGATTGAATTAGAAATAGTTGCCTTATCACATAGTATTACCCAAACGCATTCCTATGCGGTGGTTTTGGGTGAGATCAATGGGGTACGCCGGTTACCAATTGTTATTGGGGGATTTGAAGCTCAGGCCATTGCCGTGGCACTGGAACGCATGCAACCAAGCCGTCCGCTTACCCATGACCTCATGAAAAATTTCATGCTGGCCTTTAATGTAGAATTACAGGAAATAGTGATCAGTGATTTACAGGAAGGCATTTTTTATTCGAAACTCGTTTGTTTTACCGATACGGATACCATTGAAATAGACAGCCGCACCAGTGATGCGCTTGCACTTGCTGTAAGGTTTGGTTGCCCCATTTATACTTACGAAAAAATACTGGACAGTGCCGGTATTATGATGGAAGACAGCACCCCCAAGAAAAGAAAAGGAAAAGCTGATAAAGAACAGGTGACCCAGCAGGGTGGCGAAGATTTTACAGTCATGTCTTTAATAGAATTGGAAAAACTTTTGAAGGAAGTAGTAGATCAGGAAGACTATATAAAGGCCATTGCTATCAGAAACGAGCTAGAGTCGAGAAAATAGCCGATTAAAATCACCGGTTTCATGCTCACCTTTCCCAATTGTAAAATCAATATTGGTCTTTTTGTTACTGAAAAACGTGAAGATGGTTTTCATAACATAGAATCCGTTTTTTATCCCGTACCCTGGCTCGACGCACTTGAAATAATTGAAGCAGAAACCCTTTCTATTGAAATCAGCGGACAGGATATTCCCGGCGATCCCAGCACCAACCTCTGCCTGAAAGCATGGCATTTACTTAAAAAAGATTTTACAGCATTGCCTCCGGTTGCCCTTTATCTGCATAAAGTGATCCCTACCGGTGCAGGACTTGGGGGCGGCAGCAGCAATGGCACGCATATGTTGCAATTGCTCAATCAAAAATTCAATCTGCATCTTTCCAAAGAACAATTAATTGGTTATGCAGCCAAGCTGGGAAGCGATTGTCCCTTTTTTGCAGAAAACACGCCTTGCATTGCTACTGGCAGGGGAGAAATACTTACCCCTATCCCCTTTTCGCTGAAGGGTTACCATTTGGTATTGGTTAATCCGGGCATTCATATTGCCACACCCTGGGCTTTCCGGCAAATTACCCCTACTGCGGCCAACCTTGACTGGGAAAAATTAAACTGGAGCAAGCCCGAAACCTGGCAGGCAGCAGGTCTGATCAATGTTTTTCAGGCACCCGTAATAAAGGAATATCCTGCCCTACAAAAAATCATGAATATACTATTTGAGCAGGGTGCAGCTTATGCAGCCATGAGTGGCAGCGGTAGTACTTTTTACGGCATATTTGAGCAGGCTCCATCCGGTTTGACTCTCTTATTCCCTGAGAAATACCTGGTAAAAACATTACCATTATAGAAAGTCTTTTTAATCTTCCCGCTAAGAAAATTTAAACTCATTCCATTCTTTATCTTTACCGCATGTCGGAAAATACCGAATTGGACATAGAAAAGGGAAAGGAGCTGGGCGAACAGTTTGAAACCCTGTTGGGACAAGCAAATCGCAAGGCATTGGAGGTATTCTTAAATGAGCAAAACATCAGCGATGTTGCCAACCTCGTTTACGAATACCATGATGAGGAGACCCTCATTATTTCGCTTCTTCAAATCAACCGCTCGGTAGCATTATTCAAAATCCTGGATCTGGCCGAACAAAAACGAATTATTGCTGAATTACCCCCATATAAAACTGCCGAATTATTAAATGAATTGCCTGCGGATGACCGGACAGATTTTTTGGAAGAACTGCCGAGCAATGTGGTTCGGGAATTGATAAAACTGTTGAATCCCGAAGAGCGAAAAACCACCCTGAATTTACTGGGGTATCCTGAAAACAGCGTCGGGCGTCTGATGACCCCTGACTATGTGTGGGTTTACGAACACAATACAGTAGCGGAAGTAATAGAAACCATCCGGCGATTTGGTAAAGATTCTGAAACCATCGACGTTATTTACGTTATCAACGATAAAGGTATTTTTCAGGATGATATACGAATCCGTGACATCATACTTTCCTCCCCCGACACAAAAGTAAATGAACTGATGGATGGACGCAGCATTGTATTGTATGCGGACGAAGATCAGGAAATGGCTTCAGGGGTTTTTAAAATGAATAACAGGGTGGCATTGCCCGTGGTAAGTCGAAGTCGTAAACTGCTCGGGATTGTAACGATTGATGATGTATTGTGGGTTGCAGAAGAAGAATATAGTGAGGATATGCAAAAAATAGGGGGAACCGAAGCACTTGACGAGCCTTACCTTGATACCCCGATTCTTAAACTTTTCCGCAAAAGAGTAGTGTGGCTGATAGTATTGTTTTTAGGAGAAATGTTTACGGCATCGGTGATGGAGCATTTTGAAGAAGAGTTGGCGAAAGCTGTCATGCTGGCGCTTTTCATCCCGCTTATAATTAGCAGCGGGGGTAACAGCGGTAGTCAGGCGAGCACACTTGTTATTCAGGCAATTGCTGTTGGTGGTGTGCACATAAGTGATTGGTGGCGCATAATGAAACGGGAAATTGTAAGTGGCCTCCTGCTTGGTGGTGTGCTGGGAATAATAGGATATGTACGGGTAATAGTATGGCACGGTATTTTTCCTGATGTTTACGGCCCACATTATAAACTGATTGGACTGGTTCTTGGCATTACACTTATGAGCATTGTACTGTGGGGTACTCTATGCGGAAGTATGCTTCCTTTACTATTAAAAAGATTGGGTGCTGACCCTGCAGTTAGCTCTGCACCTTTTGTAGCCACCCTGGTAGATATTACAGGACTTATTATCTACTTTTCGGTTGCCTATGCCATATTATCGGGCACCCTGATGTAAAGTATGACCTTATTTTACATAGCGAAAACCAACACCAAAAGCAGTAATGCCTTACCTTTACCCTTCAATTATTAAAAAATTTTATGAGTAACAGAACTTTTACCATGATAAAGCCGGACGCTATGGCCGATGGTCATGCGGGTGGTATCCTTGATATGATTATCAAAGGCGGTTTTCGGATCGTGGCATTAAAGCAAATAATGCTTCCCATTGAAAAAGCACAAAAATTTTATGAAATCCATAGTGAGCGTCCTTTTTTTGGAGAACTTACTGAGTTTATGAGCAGCGGTCCTATTATTGCTGCCATTTTGGAAAAGGAAAATGCAGTAACTGATTTCAGAACACTTATTGGAGCTACCAACCCCGCAAATGCAGATGAAGGTACTATCCGCAAGCGTTTTGCCCGGAGTATTGGCGAAAACGCCGTCCATGGCAGTGACAGCGATGAAAATGCAGCAATTGAAGGTAACTTTTTCTTTAACTCTTTTGAGCGTATCTAAAGAAAGTACTTAATAAAAATGCCCGACGAACATTGTTCGCCGGGCATTTTTAATATCTGAATCATGGAAAAAAATCAAATGGTAATTTCTGGTTTTTTATTTACCAGCGGTCGCAACTGATAACCAGCCTTTTTTAATAATTCCAATACACCCATTTCGCCGGGTAAATGGCCTGCCCCAACGGCAAACAAATAAGTACCCTTTGGAGCAATCTTTTTAAATTCTTTGATCCAGTTGCGGTTACGATTATAAAGCAACAGGTCAAGATGTTCAGCAATGCCACCGTCTTCCTGTAAGGTTAAGGCAGCCATTTTTTCAAGATCCTGTTCATTAAAACTCCGGATCATTTCTGCTGCCATTTCGCTCTGATCGTCTTTTTCATTCAGCGAAGACACCAAAGCCTTTGCCTGTTCGGAATAAGGAATACTATCAAATAAACCTGCCTGATAAGATAATGTCTCCAAACCTTCAATAGATATTTTACGCTTTTTAGCCTCAGCCATAAGAAGGGATTCAGTACCGCTGCCTGCATCACAAGGCATCATTTGTTGCGCCACCATGGCCTGAAGCAGCATGGGTTTGTACCTCTGCAACATCATAAAAGGAAGTGGCATTTTTTCAGAAAAATAAGCTTTCACCTGCTCGATTTCCTCTTCATTCAATAATTGACTTAATGTGGTATCATGCAGCATCATCATCGAGTTCATAGCACCCATCATCTGCATCATGTCATCCATATCCACTTCAAGGTAAACTGATTTTACCCGATCGAGGACCGCTTTCAAAGTAGGGCTGATAAAAGCATCTTCGGGACAAAGCAAATGCATCGTTCCCAGAAAATAAGAAGGCTGGGTTAATCCTCCACCCGAAATTTCCCAAAGCAGGGTCTTGTTATCGGTATGGGTAGGCAAAGCCGTTTCCGTAGACTGTGCAAGCAACGGCAATAAACCTACTTGAGTTAAACCCATTGTTAGAAATAATAGTTTCCGCATGAAATTAATCTTTAAAAAATGAAAATGATTTTTATAGGTAAAAAGGGTATTTACCATTTTGGACAACCCATTGCACTGCGCCCTTGCTTGTAATATCGGCTTC
>JBBQXO010000096.1:0-17219 GCA_038209595.1 Chitinophagales bacterium | reverse complement strand
GTTATGTTGGTTCCGTTGGTTACGGTCATAGTTTCTGAGATATCATTAGGGTAAATAAGTTCCATAAACAAGCTTTTGCCTCGATTATCTGCCGAAAATACAGGTTCGCCATCTTCTTGCATTTTGAGAGATATTAACACTTTTTCCGCAGCTTTACAACTAGATTCCGTGTCAAATTCAACTAAAAAATCCCTTGACATTCTTGGCTGTACACTTTTATATGCTTTAATACCCAGCCTCGATAAAAACTCCTTATGATTTAAAAGCCTCCAATAATAAGTAAGGTGTACGTGCGGAACCTGATGAAGTCCTGTGGCAATTAATACCTTAACATTCAAATCAAGAATCCGGCCAAGCATTCTGTCATACTCTTTCAATACTGCTTCTAACGGATCGTAACCTTGAGCACAATACCATTCCGGATTCTTGATATTACCGGTATAAGCACTGGAATTGTATAGATAATGGTGTTGAATATGGGCACCTGCATTTAAAAAGAGATACGAAAAATCAGGCTGGTTTTTCTTCCATAAAGTCATAAATACATCAGCAAGTAAATTGTCCAGTATGACTGCCCTTATTCCTGGTTTTCGAACATTTTTCGCCAATTTGGCATAATGCAAATATCGGGACGGCGATATATATCCAATCATTCCCTGCAGCAAAGCCATTAAAGAACTTATACTAACTTTTGATTGTGCATTATCATTTACTAATTGACTAATTGCTTTTGATAGTTTTTGTATAATCGCCGGTCCACTTACAGTTGTATCTGTCCAAGGATCAGGGACAAAAAAAGGTGAATTTTTTAAACGATTGGCTGCATTAAATGGTGATATTGCGCCTACACTATAGTTTTCAGCCTCCAATTCCTCAAAGATTTGTGATAAATCCTGCCTTTCGGTAATATCTCCCAATCTAAACACCTGATGTTCAGCGTATGTTTTACCTGTATAGATGGTCACCCACTGTATCCAGGGCTCGAGTAAATGATATTCTTGCTCAGATTCTGTTTCTTTATAGCCATAAGTTAAAATTTTCTTAAAGTTAGGTAAATGTCCAATTTGACAATAATGCTTTATAAAGTCAAGATTCAATTCATTCAAACCTAAAAGAATAACGTTGTTCTTCATGCCCTGGGTAATATTAATTTAAAATTGTCAAGAATTCTTGTACCAAAGTTTAGTTCAATTTGATTTTATTTGCAAGAATAATGACAAATATCGTTTAATTCGAATTATTACTAGCGTCAGATAATGATTTTTATTAAACCAACTATTGAAAGCAAACTTAAATGATTGTATGAAGGTTTCTATTATAACTATTTGCTTAAATAGTCAAGACACCATTTTTGATTGCCTTAATAGTATAGCAAATCAAGGATATCCATCTATTGAATGCATCATTATTGATGGCGGATCGAAAGACCGGACTATGGATATCGTAAATAATTTTACTAATCTGGACAAAAAAGTTATTTCAGAACCCGACTTTGGCATTTATGATGCCTTGAATAAAGGTATGCAACTTGCCACCGGATCAATTATTGGAGTCCTGCACTCAGATGATATCCTGGCCGATAAGTTAAGTATCTCCTCTATTGTCGAAGGGTTTATGCAAAATCCATCTTTTCAGTGCGTACATGGCGATTTGGTTTACGTTGACAGGTTTAAAATTGATGATGTTCAAAGGTACTGGCAAGCGGGAATAGGTTCAAAAAAGCAATTTTTGTTCGGGTGGATGCCTCCTCACCCTACTTTCTATATTAAAAAAGATTTAATAAAGCAAGTAGGAGGGTATCGAATGGATTTAGGTACTGCGGCTGATTATGAATTTATGCTAAGAGTAATGGTTAAATTTGGGTACAAGAGCTTTTATATCCGCAAAGTTTTGGTGAAAATGAGACTTGGGGGTATGAGTAATGTTTCTATGAAGCATCGATTGTTAGCCAACTTTAATGACCGCAATGCGTGGAAGGTAAATAATTTAAAACCCTACTTTTTTACCATCCCCTTTAAACCATTACGTAAAATTCATCAGTTTTTCACTTCTTTTAAGAATGAAAAAAAGTAGAAAAAGTATTTAAACTTTTAAATACAAACCGTCCTGCGTAATCTGGCAATCGCGATGCAGCTATTTCAGTAGGAGAGGCTATTTTCCAATTCGATGAAATGTTTTGAAACATCCAAATAGGATGCCGTACAGTACGATTCGGTTTTTGTAGAAAAAACAAAAAAAGTAATCCGCAAATGGCTTGAAGGAAAATATTCAAAAGGCACTCTTAACCTGGTTAGATTTCCCTGTATGCAATTTTTTTAAACATATTTAATTTTAGCATTTGAACATTTGGCTACTTATATCTTAGTTTGAAATCAGCCACCGAATAAAAGCCTTTGTGGCGATTAATTTAAAAGAAACAAGTTTTAATAAGATATCAAATCCGTGTTTTAGTAAGAATACCAATCTTGTAGACCAATAAAAAGCATTGATAACCAGATAATAATCGGTGTAATTGATCTTTTATTGCAGCATAAATAGCGGAGACCTGCTCAAAATATTAAGCATAATAATACCTCCCCGCAAAAGCAGTTATACTTTCCCCAAGCAGGTCCTTTTTGGAAGTCTGAGGGCCAGAAGAATTATTTATTAATAATTACCCTAACCGTTATAAAAATACCGTCTATAGGTTTTATCAAAGGGTTTAATCATATCAGTTAAATTCGCCAAACAATTAAGTAAGAACATACGATAAAAATATTCTATGAAAACAGCCCTCATTACAGGTGTTACCGGACAAGACGGCGCTTACCTCGCCGAATTTCTGCTTAAAAAAGGATACAAGGTACATGGCATTAAACGGCGCAGCTCACTTCTAAATACCGACCGAATTGACCACCTGTACCAGGATCCACATGAAAAAAATGTACATTTTAAGTTGCATTATGGCGACCTGACAGACAGCACCAACCTTATCCGCATCGTACAGGAAGTACAGCCCGATGAGATATATAACCTCGGGGCCATGAGCCATGTGCAGGTAAGTTTTGAAACCCCGGAATACACTGCCAATGCCGATGGAATTGGAACCCTTCGCATTCTGGAAGCTGTTAGGTTGCTTGGACTTACACAAAAAACAAAAGTGTATCAGGCAAGTACGAGCGAATTGTATGGATTGGCGCAGGCCGTTCCACAAACCGAAAACACCCCTTTTTATCCAAGATCCCCTTATGGGGTGGCTAAACTTTACGCTTACTGGATTACCATCAACTACCGCGAAGCCTATAATATGTTTGCCTGTAATGGTATTTTATTTAACCATGAAAGCCCTTTAAGGGGCGAGACTTTTGTAAGCCGTAAAATTACCCGTGGGGTAGCTAAGATTGCATTGGGCATGCAGGATAAATTGTACCTAGGCAACCTGGATGCGCAACGCGACTGGGGCCATGCAAAAGATTATGTGGAAGCCATGTGGCTGATGCTGCAGCAAGAAAAACCCGAGGACTTTGTGATTGCCACTGGAATAACCACACATGTAAGGGAGTTTGTCAAAAAAGCCTTTGCCGAAGTTGGCATTGATCTTTCATTTTCAGGATCAGGATCAGAGGAAATAGCAACTGTTGAGGCTTGTAACTATCCCGATTTTCAACTTCCTATAGGAAAAGAAGTGGTAGCCATTGATCCCCGTTATTACAGGCCTACCGAGGTGGACCTGCTTATTGGCGATGCTACAAAAGCAAAGGAAAAATTGGGTTGGACACCAAAACATAATCTGGCCAGCCTCATCAGGGAAATGATTCAAAGCGATTTGGATATTTTCAAAAAAGAAAAGCTTTTGCAAGAACATGGTTTTGATATCCTCAACCAATACGAATAAATAGCTCCCATTTTTATAATCAGGAATCGTATCAAATGGAAAAAAATGCCAAAATCTACATAGCTGGTCATCGAGGGATGGTTGGCTCTGCTATTTATCGACGCTTACAGACAGATGGATATCAGAATATTGTGTTTAGGACCTCTGCTGAACTGGATTTACGCAATCAGCAGGCCGTTTTAAATTTTTTTGAAAACGAAAAACCCGATTACGTTTTTCTGGCGGCTGCCAAAGTGGGGGGTATCCTGAGCAATAATACCTATCGGGCTGAATTTTTGTACGAAAACCTGATGATTGAGTCGAACGTCATTCATTCCTCTCATATATATGGTGTAAAAAAATTGCTTTTTCTGGGTTCTTCCTGTATTTATCCAAAATTAGCAGAACAGCCTTTAAAGGAGGAATCGTTGCTAACCGGATTGCTGGAGAATACCAACGAACCCTATGCCATTGCCAAAATTGCAGGGATAAAACTTTGCGATGCCTACCGGGCTCAATATGGCTGCAATTTCATTTCGGCAATGCCGACTAACTTATATGGTCCCAACGATAATTATGATGCTCAAAACAGCCATGTACTACCTGCGCTGATCCGCAAGTTTTTTGAGGCCAAAAAACAAGAGGCACCCGAGGTGGTACTTTGGGGCACGGGCAGCCCAATGCGGGAATTTCTTTATGTGGATGATCTTGCAGACGCCTGTCTTTTCCTGATGCAACACTTCGATGAACCAGGTTTGATAAATGTTGGTGTGGGACATGACCTGAGTATTCTTGATCTTGCTCTTATGGTACAAAAAGAGATTGGCTACACGGGCAATATCACACATGACCTTTCAAAACCTGATGGTACACCCCGCAAGGTGATGAATGTAACGAAACTAAGCAAGCTAGGTTGGCAGGCGAAAGTATCGCTGGAAGAGGGTATTAAAAAAGTTTGCAAAGAATATAGCCTGCTTGATTCTGCTATATTAGCTCAATAACCCAAATAAGCTGCCTAAATTTGCCATGCTCAATAAGATCAACATCAAATGCATGCACTTGTCACAGGCACCGCCGGATTTATTGGTTTTCACCTGGTAAATCGTTTGCTTAAAGAAGGCTACTCGGTTACCGGAATCGATTCTATCAACGAATATTACGATCCTGATTTAAAATATGGTCGATTAAAAGCGGCTGGTATTGACCGTGAGGCAGTGCAATACAGCAAGCCTGTAGTAAGTACTATAAATCCAGCGTACCGCTTTATCCAGTTAAAACTGGACCACCGGGAGGGTATGGAAGAACTTTTTAAGAACAATAAACCCTTTGATGTGGTGGTGAATCTTGCTGCACAGGCAGGCGTTCGGTACAGCCTTAGCAATCCGCGGGTGTATGCCGAAAGCAACATCATGGGGTTTGTAAACCTGCTGGAATGTTGCCGATATGCCCGGGTTGGGCATCTGGTGTATGCAAGCAGCAGCAGTGTGTACGGGCTAAATGAAACCGTCCCTTTTTCTGAAAATCATGCTGTTGATCACCCCATCAGCCTGTATGCAGCCAGTAAAAAAAGCAATGAATTGATGGCCCATACCTATAGCCACCTTTTTAGATTGCCTACCACCGGGTTGCGTTTTTTTACCGTTTATGGCCCGTGGGGACGGCCTGATATGGCTCTTTTTCTTTTTACCAAAGCTATACTCGAAGGCAAACCCATTGAGGTTTTCAATCAGGGCGATATGCAAAGGGACTTTACCTATATAGATGATATTGTGGAGGGTGTTTTTCTCGCCATTCAAAACCCGGCAAAGCCTAACCAAAACTGGAACAGTCAAGAACCAGAAGGCTCCAGCAGCAATGCGCCTTACCGTATTTACAATATTGGAAACAGTAAACCGGTTAGACTACTTGAATTTATAGAGGCCATTGAAGAAAAAACAGGGAAAATAGCAGAAAAAATAATGTTACCCATACAACCTGGCGATGTTCAGGCAACTTATGCAGACGTTAGCATGCTACGTCATCAAATGGGCTACAACCCTACTACAACGGTACCCGAAGGCGTGGGTAAATTTGTTGATTGGTATCGAGAATTTTATAAAGTTTAATTCATTTGGAGTGAATGGAGGGTAAAAATGAACGAATTACCGTGAAAAGTCTACTTTAATTCTGCATTTTACAACAATTTCTCCAAATAAAGTGTTTTTGTTGCGTGTCCTATATTGGATTACCACAAATTATGTGGAAGATTTTGACTGAATCAAACTTAAAACACAAAATCAGTTAATAATTTCACTGTCAATATTTTAGCTATGAATGCCTTTACTATTAAAGATCTTGAAAACCTTTCGGGCATCAAAGCGCATACCATAAGGATATGGGAACAACGTTACTCATTTTTGAATCCGCAGCGTACTGATACAAATATACGGTACTATAATAACGAAGAATTAAAAACTATCCTGAATGTTGCTCTTTTAAATAAGTATGGATTTAAGATTTCACACATCGACAAAATGAACGACGTGGAAATCAAAGATCGGATTTTGTCCCTTTCTCAGGTTCAGGCTCAGCAAGAACGCATCATCAATGAATTGATCCAGTGTATGGTGGATCTTGACATAGAACAATTTGAATCTATCCTTGACAATTACATTATGGCTCGCGGCATTGAACGCAGCATTACTCAAATTATCTTTCCATTCCTCGAAAAGATTGGGATACTTTGGGCTACTAATCATGTAAATCCGGCACAGGAGCACCTTGTTACCAATATTATCAGGCAGAAATTAATTGTAGGAATAGAAAGTAGCAATACCCATATTCAAATTGATAAGTCCATATTGTTGTTCCTTCCTGAAGGAGAGCATCATGAACTAGGTTTGCTCTTTATTTATTATCTGTTGCGTAGCAGAGGTCTTAAAGTGTATTATCTTGGAGCCAATGTCCCGGTAAGCGATGTTGAATTTGTAGTCAACGTTAAAAAACCTGATTTTGCCTATGCTCACCTTACTTCACTGGCGAACAATTTCAATTTCGATAAGTTTTTAAATAATATCTCTGCAAAGATTAAATCTACACCCGTGGTTATTTCGGGGCAGGTAACCCAGAACTACAAGAAAAAAGCACCAAATGGCGTTCATTTCAAAAAGAGTCTTAACGAGGTGATGGAATACATCTCTTCATTATAATAAAGCTTTTAAATCAATAAAAAGGCCTGAAATTTTAAATTTCGGGCCTTTTTTATGTTTCCGATCTAATATCAAAGGTGAAAAATGGCGGGTTTCAAACCTGCCATTTGATCCTTTTACTATCAAGGCACACCAATACCTCTTTAAAAATATCCGCTATAAATACCTTCTTGAAAATCATATATAAATGATATTAAACCAATTCCATATTAAGCACCCCTATAGTTAGCAACATTCCATATAGCAGCCCTTCTGAGATATTTGCCATAAAGCAAGTTCAAACCCCGCAATGGAAAGCGCGTTTTACTCATAATATGTTTGGTCTACTTTAGAAAATAAAGGTAACCTAGGGGCAACATCTTTTGTATTTGGTAAACTGTAAAATCCCGCAATTTCTTTGGCAGAAAATAAAGGTGCCTCTAGTAAGCTGACAGAATAAAAACCATTAAAAAAACAGGTATTGCGGATTGCTACAATGAGTTTTGGCCGTTTAAATGGCAATTGTCCAGCGATACACCACTTTTTCATTATCGAAACGAAAAGCTGGTACTTAGTACAGGACGTATTTACCTAGGTTAAAAGAAAACACTACTTTGTTTACCCATATAATACATGAAGTGATAAAATATAAACCTGAAGCCCATCCGGAACGGTATATTTTGCAGAACATTGCCGTATAAAATCCCTTTTTTAAAACAAACCTATCACACTATATTTATCGTTTTTGGGTTATTTGAGGCAGAAACTGAAAAATTATAAAAATATTTTTGTTTATCCTTTCCACATAAAAGGCTAACAAACAATGATTTAGAGTTTAAAATATATTGTTTCACTTTTTATTAGAAAATATTAAACAAATTGTTTGCCTTTTCTAAATACTTTTGTTTAGCTTTACTTCATCATCATTTAAACAGAATTAATTATGTCAACCGTAGATTTCGACAAAATGCTCCTCGAGAATACCGATTTTTTGAAGCCTTTTGCAATAACGCTCACAAGAGACCACGAGTCGGCTAAGGATTTGATGCAGGAAACCATTTTTCGGGCATTGGCCAACAGAGAAAAATACAACGTAGGTACCAATGTGAAAGCTTGGTTGTACACTATAATGCGCAACATTTTTATCAATAACTACCGCAGGAAATCCAAGCAAAATACCATTTTCGATAAAACACCCAATGAGTTTCTGATTAATTACAATCAGTCAACCATTGATAACGGTGCAGAGGGTCAAATGAAAATGAAAGAGATTCAGGCTGCCCTTGAAGAATTGCCCCTGATTTTTAAAAAACCTTTTCTTCTCTATTTTGAAGGATATAAATATCATGAAATTGCCGATATGCTTGAAGAACCATTGGGAACCATCAAGAGTCGCATTCACTTTGCCCGAAAGCTGTTAAAAGCGCAGATTGAAAGAAGATAATTACAACTTATTTACAGATATTCTGTAGTATTGAATCCCGTTAATTTATATTTTCGGGATTTTTTTTGGTTAAAATTTTAAATACTTACGGTTGTCGAAGAAAGCAATAGTTATTGGGAGTGGATTTGCAGGAATGTCAGCAGCAAGTTTCCTGGCAAAGGCAGGCTGGTCGGTATCCGTTTTTGAAAAACACGAACAACCAGGAGGACGTGCCAGGCGTTTGCAGGCAGATGGATTCACTTTTGATATGGGTCCCAGCTGGTATTGGATGCCTGATGTCTTTGAAAGATATTTTGCACAGTTTGGCAGGAAGGTTACTGATTTTTATACCCTCCAGCGTTTAGATCCTTCTTACAGGGTATATTGGTCAGACGATCATTGGGATATCCCGGCTAGTTACGAACAGTATAAAGCCCTTCTTGAAAAAATAGAACCCGGTGCTTCAGCAGCCCTGGATAAAGTTATGGCTGAAGCCTCTTATAAATATGAGGTAGGCATCAATAATCTGGTGCATAAGCCGGGACAATCGCTCAAAGAGTTCTTAGATCCCGCCTTGATTTCTGGAATTTTCCGATTAGACGTATTTACGAGTATCAAAAAACATTTTGGCAAGCATTTTAAAAATCCAAAGATTCGGGAGCTGATGGAGTTTCCGGTTTTATTCCTTGGAGCACTAGCCGAAGATACACCTGCCTTATACAGCCTGATGAACTATGCGGATATCAAAGGGGGTACGTGGTTTCCGCAGGGAGGCATGTACAAGATTGTAGAAGGTATGCATCAACTGGCAACTTCATTAGGTGTAGATTTTCATTTTAATGCCCCTGTTCAGAAAATAACTATTACCGGAGGCAAAGCAACAGGTGTGGAAACCAGCACAGGTACTTACCAGGCAGATGTCATTATCAGCGGGGCAGATTATCACTTTACCGAAACCCAATTACTGCCTCCCGAGTTCCGCAGCTATTCTGCTCAATATTGGGAAAAAAGGGTTATGGCACCCAGTTGTTTGCTGTATTATGTAGGCATCAACAAAAAACTTACGGGAGTAGAACACCATAGTCTTTTCTTTGATGTACCCTTTGCACCACATGCCCGGGATATTTATACCAGCCCTCAATGGCCAGACGAGCCCCTTTTCTACGCCAGTGTTACCTCGGCCACCGATTTATCGCAGGCTCCCGAAGGTTGTGAAAATCTATTTTTTCTGATTCCTGTAGCTACTGGACTTACCGGCGACGATGAAACGCTGAGAAATAATTATTTCCATCAAATTATGAAGCGTTTTGAAAACCGCATTGGTCAGTCAGTTGCCGATCACATCATATACTATAAATCGTATTCCCAATCCGATTTTATAGAAGATTACAATGCCTTTAAGGGAAATGCCTATGGGCTTGCGAACACTTTACTGCAAACTGCTGTTTTAAAACCTTCGTGTAAAAGTAAAAAGCTGGAAAATCTCTACTACACCGGGCAGCTAACAGTTCCCGGTCCGGGAGTGCCTCCAAGCCTGATCAGTGGAGAAGTGGTAGCAGGATTAATTGATTCAACATATTAGCCTTTTTTTAGTATTTTTATTCCTATGATGCAGTTATTCCATACCATTAGTGCCCTCTGTAGCAAGCAAACGACCGAGCTATACAGCACTTCCTTTAGCAGCGCTATCCGCATGTTGCATCATGATATGCGGGAGCCTATTCACAATATTTATGGTTTTGTGCGATTTGCAGATGAGGTAGTGGATACCTTTCATAATTTCGATAAAGAACAATTACTCAAGGAATTTAAAAGAGATACTTATCAGGCTATTGAAAGAGGTATCAGCCTGAACCCTATTCTGCACAGTTTTCAGCGTACCGTAAATGATTATGGTATTGACTGCCACCTGATTGATGCTTTTTTTAAAAGTATGGAATTTGACCTGCAGCAAAAAGAATATGATCAGCAAGGGTACGAAGAGTATATATATGGTAGTGCCGAAGTAGTGGGACTGATGTGCCTTTATGTGTTTTGCGAAGGAGATCAATCCCTTTTTAATAGCCTCAAAGCGCCGGCAAGCAGTCTCGGTGCTGCTTTCCAAAAAGTGAATTTTCTTAGAGACATCAAAGCTGATTTTGTAGGAATGGACCGCATGTATTTCCCTGGATGCGATTTCAAGAATTTTTCGGAAGAAGCAAAACGATCTATAGAGCAGGATATACAACGGGATTTTGATAACGCCTATACAGGTATAATACGGCTTCCGCTCAAAAGCCGGTTTGGGGTATATGTAGCCTATAAATATTATCTTTCTCTTTTTAAAAAGATAAAAAAGTTACATCCAGAGCGTATTCTCGAAGAAAGAATCCGTATTCCCAAATATGGCAAATTCGTAATTGTTGCCAAGGCAGGTTTACGAAGTCAATTGAATATTTTGTAAGAAAAAATATTCCCGTTAAACCAATTTTTTTAAACCATAATTGACCATGGAAACATACGTAGTGCTTGTAAATGAAAGCGATGAGGCGATCGGCACCATGGAAAAAATGGCAGCACACCGTCAACCGCATTTACACCGTGCCTTTAGTATTTTTTTATTTAACAGACAAGGTGAAATGCTGCTGCAACGGCGGGCGCTCTGCAAATATCATAGTGGCGGGCTTTGGACGAATGCTTGCTGTAGTCACCCTTTTCCCGATGAAAAAACTGAAATGGCGGCGAGCCGCAGGCTGATAGAAGAACTTGGCATACACACCCCCATTAAAAAAGCATTTCATTTTACCTATCAGGCCTCTTTTGAAAACGGATTGTACGAGTATGAATTCGATCATGTATTCATAGGGGATTATAGTGGCTCTCTGCAACCTAATCCGGCAGAGGTATCGGATTATTGCTATAAATCGCTGGCTGAAATAAAGGAAGATCTCAACCGTCAACCGGGTGCTTATACCCCTTGGTTTAAAATAGCATTACCCCATCTGGAACATTATTTACAAAATCAAAATAACAAAACCGCAGAACTGGTATCGGCAGAGTAAAAGCTGCTTTTCCGGGCAATACATACATGAATAAAAAGGCCATCGTAATAGGAGCAGGCGTTGCAGGCCTGGCAGCATCCATCCGGCTTAGCTTGCAAGGATATAGGGTTGAGGTTTTTGAAAAAAACAACTACCCCGGTGGAAAACTAAGCGATTTTAGCCAGAATGGTTACCACTTTGATGCCGGCCCTTCGCTTTTTACCCAGCCACAACATATTGAAGAACTTTTTAAACTTGCAGGGGTAAATATTACAGACTACTTCAATTATCAGCAGGTACCCATAGCCTGTCATTACTTTTTTGCCAATGGTAAAAAAGTAAAAGCATGGGCGGATAAAGATCGATTTGCCGGCGAAATGGAGCAGATATTGGGGGAAAACCCAAAGGCTATAACAAGCTATCTGCAACATTCCAAAGAACTGTATAATCAGGTAGGTTCCCTTTTTCTAAAACACTCTTTACATCGGCCGGCCGATTTTCATTTTAGTGAAATCACCAATGCCTTGCGTGCTGTAAGGCCTGCTTATCTGTTTACCTCTCTCCATAAATACAATAAAAGCCAGTTTAAAACTGCAGAAGCTACACAGCTTTTTAATCGCTATGCTACATACAACGGCAGCAATCCATACAAGGCTCCTGCCATGCTGAGTCTGATTCCGCATCTTGAGATGAATGAAGGGACTTTTTACCCGAAGGGAGGCATGATCAGCATTACCAATGCCTTGCACAAATTGGCTCTGCATTGTGGGGTAACCTTCCATTTCAACAGCCCCGTTAGCCGCATTCTTACAGAAGGTAAAAAAGTAACGGGCATTCAATCAGGAGAAGAAACCCACAATGCCAACATAGTCGTCAGTAATCAGGATGTTTATTTTACCTACAAATACCTACTACGGCAGGAAAGGCAGGCACAAAAAGTCTTAAAACAGGAGCGCAGCAGCAGTGCCCTGATTTTTTACTGGGGCATCGGGCGTAGTTTCGAAGAGCTGGGTTTGCACAACATCTTTTTTTCGGGGGACTACCAAGGCGAATTTGAGCATATTTTCAAATCGGGTACTTTGCATCCCGATCCAACCGTGTATATCAACATCACCTCAAAACTAGAGCCTGAGCTGGCACCTGATGGTAAGGAAAACTGGTTTGTGATGGTAAACGTGCCGGCCAACAATGGGCAAAATTGGGAGGTGCTTAAAAAGGAAGCCAAAAAAGCTGTTCTAAACCGGATAAGCAAAGCCTTAGGAACTGATATTGAACAACTGATAGAAACAGAAGCCATACTAGATCCTATTACCATCGAAAGCAAAACGATGAGTTATATGGGCAGTCTTTATGGTACAAGTTCCAACTCTAAACTTGCCGCCTTCTTCCGCCATCCCAATTTCAGCAAAGAATACAAAGACCTGTATTTTGTAGGCGGCAGTGTACACCCCGGTGGAGGCATCCCCCTTTGTTTAAGGAGTGCTGCCATTATGAGTGAGATTGTAGCTAAATCAGGATAAACCTGTTAATATATTTTCATAAACCGCATCTTTGCACAGCAGGTATCCTCCTATCCGGAAAATGAATCAAACGCAACAAAAAATAGCTTTCCTCGTCGCGCTGGCTTTTCATATTTCGGGGTTTATTGCCATGGGGATTTATCATTCGGCCTCCTTTATTGAGCTTACCCCTTTGAACTTCATAGTGTCCGCTTTCCTTCTTTACTGGACGCAGGAACCAGTAAACAAGGCATTTATAATTTTTTGTGGGGCTTCTTTCCTGATTGGTTTCTTCGCAGAGGTAATTGGAGTAAATACCGGATTTATTTTTGGGGATTATACATATGGTACCGCGCTTGGTCCTAAGTGGATGGGGGTTCCGTTTACCATCGGGCTGCAGTGGATTGTGGTTACCTACTGCTCCGGTATCAGCATGCATATGCTCTACCAAAAGGCAAAACAGGCCAACCGGCTACCGGCTATTATAAATAGCAAAACCGGGGCATTTATCTGGATCGTAGCAGGCGGATCCTTGCTTGCGGTTCTTTTTGACTGGATATTGGAGCCCATGGCGATTGGATTAGATTACTGGAAATGGCAGACTGCTGACATTCCTTTACTCAATTACACCACCTGGGGCATGGTCAGTCTACTTATTTTAAGTTTATTTTATTTTTTACCATTTAAAAAGCAAAACCTCTTTGCGGTTCGGCTGTTTATCATTCAGATCTTATTTTTCATAGGTATGCGTTTGGTTTCCTAAGTAGGGAAAGAAAACTCATTTGATACTGAAAAATAATTATCACGTATATTTAGTCAATAGGAATTTTTAATAAGCATATGTTTTTACTCTGGATTTTTATTACACTCACGACTTTTGCCCTTATGGAGGGCATTACCTGGGCTACACACAAATACGTTATGCATGGTTTTTTATGGTACTTACACGAAGACCACCATAAACCAAGAGGTCATGTTTTTGAAAAAAATGATGCCTTCTTTTTGATATTTGCTATCCCAAGCTGGCTATGCATTATGCTGGGTTTGCAGCATGGCGTGTATTGGGTGGCAAGCATTGGTTTTGGTATAGCCCTTTACGGTCTTGCCTACTTTTTGGTACATGATGTAATCATTCATCAGCGCTTTAAATGGTTTACAAGAAGCAATAATGTATACGTACGCACCATTCGTTGGGCGCACAAAATGCATCATAAGCACATGGAAAAAGAAGAAGGCGAAAGCTTTGGTATGCTGGTAGTAGCCCAAAAATACTGGGAAAAGGTACAAAAGGATAAAAAACGGGCTGCCGGTAAAGCTTGAACCAACACTACGACTATATCATTATGGGAGGCGGCTGTGCAGGCCTTTCTTTGTTGGTGCGTATACTGGGCGAAAAGGAGTTGGCTCAAAAGAAAATACTTTTGGTAGACCGGCAAGTAAAAAATCTCAATGACCGTACCTGGTGTTTTTGGGAAAAAGAGCCTGGCTATTTTGAATCCATTTTGCATCACCAATGGAACAAATTATGGGTAAAACATCCTCGTGGAGACCTTGACCTGCGGCTAAGTGGATATTCCTACAAGCTAATCCGGGGTATAGATTTTTACAAGTACTGTTTTAAAAAAATAAATGCGAGCAAACAGGTAACGCTGGTTTATGGCGAAGTAACAGACATTGATGCGGCTACCGGACAGGTTACTGTTGACGGACAACAATATCAGGGCACCCATCTTTTCTCCTCCATATTATTGGAAGTTCCGCAACTAAAACCCAAAGACCTGTACTTGTTGCAGCATTTTAAAGGATGGTGGCTTGAAACCGAATCAGATGTTTTTGACCCACAACAAGCCGACCTGATGAACTTCAGGACTTCGCAGAAACATGGCTGTGCCTTTGTATACCTGCTCCCTGTAAGCCCCCGAAGGGCGCTTGTGGAGTATACCCTGTTTACAGAAAAGGCACTGGAAGGGGAAGAATACGATGAGGGTCTCCGCGATTTTATAAAAAATGAATTGCAACTGAATGACTACCGGATTACCGAAACGGAACAGGGCATCATCCCTATGACCACATATAAATTTGCCGAAAGCAAAGACCGGGTGGTTTTTATTGGGACTGCCGGTGGACAAACCAAGGCTTCCACCGGATACACTTTTCAGTTTATTCAGCGGCAGGCAAATGCCATTGTTGACAAACTCAAATCAGGAGAACCACTGGCAAACATGGCTCAAACGCCCGGCAGATTTCAGTTTTACGATAATGTATTGCTAAGGGTGCTGTATGAAAAACAATACCCGGGCGCCGATGTATTTTTCGATATTTTCCGTAAAAACAAAGCCGATAACGTTTTAAGCTTCCTTGATAACCGATCTAGTTTTTTGCAGGAGCTAGGCATTATGAACGCGACACCCCAACATAAATTTATTGCTGCGGCCATCAGGCAATACTTTTCCTAAGCCTTATTTTGGGTGTATTTTTTTCCATAACTTATTTGCTTTCTTTTGTTTGCCCGCTTAGGCCGCATATATTTGTTTACAAATCAGTGCTTACATAACGGGTTCCAGTGGGCTTATCCTTTTACATTATGGCTTCATTTTTTAAAAACATTTCCTCTGACTTCCCATCCTCCATTGTGGTCTTTCTGGTGGCGCTTCCCTTATGTTTAGGTGTAGCGGTTGCCTCAGATGCAGCTCCGGTTACAGGACTTATAGCTGGCATGGTTGGTGGTATTGTGGTTGGTTTTTTAAGTGGCTCCCCTTTAAGTGTCAGCGGACCGGCAGCAGGTTTAACGGCCATTGTTGCTACTGCCATTGGCAAAATGCCGACCTACGAAATCTTTCTGGTAAGTGTGGTGATGGCCGGAGTTTTTCAGATTTTACTGGGATTTTTAAAAGCAGGAATCATTGGTGATTTCATACCCAATTCGGTAATCAAGGGCATGTTGGCGGCAATAGGCATTATTCTTATACTGAAACAAATGCCCCACCTCGTAGGTTACGATTTGGTGCTGGAAGGGGATGAATCTTTTGCACAGGCCGGCGATGAAAATACATTTACCACCTTACTGCAATCTCTGGAACGTTTTAATGCAGGGGCCGTGATTATCGGAATAGTTTCTGTTGGAGTGCTCTTACTTTTCGACACAAAATTCTTTAAATCCAATAAAATATTAAAGCTGGTTCCGGGTGCCCTGATCGTTGTTTTCATGGGCATAGGAATCAACAGTGTATTTATTCACTATTACCCTGAGCTTGCGCTGCAAACAGAACACTTGGTACAATTAGATATATTTGATAAGCCTGCTCAATTTTTCCAATCCCTTCCGTTTCCCGATTTTTCAGCCATCCTTAAAAAAGAGGTACTCTTAACGGCCTTCACCATTGCCCTCGTTGCCAGTATTGAAACGCTGTTAAGTTTAGAAGCCATTGATAAAATAGATCCACAAAAGCGCATTTCGCCTACCAACCGAGAACTGAAAGCCCAAGGTATTGGCAATATAGTATCTGGATTATTGGGCGGAATTCCGGTAACCTCTGTTATTGTACGAAGTTCAGCAAATGTTTCTTCGGGTGGCAAAAGCAAATTATCCTCTATGTTGCATGGCGGCTGGCTTTTGCTCAGCGTTCTTTTTATTCCGGGTGTGCTGAACCTTATTCCGCTTGCCGCCCTTGCTGCTATCCTGATTCTGATTGGCTATAAACTGGCTAAAATCCAACTTTTCAGGGAACATTATAAGGCCGGTTTTAATCAGTTTTTCCCTTTTGTAGTTACTATTTTGGCTATCCTTCTTACCAATTTACTCATCGGGATTCTTATAGGAATCGTAACAGGATTCTTTTTCGTATTGCGTACTAATTTCGTTAAAGGTATTTTTATTCAGGAGGACGAAGGAAAATATTTGATCCGTTTCCGGCGCAATGTATCCTTTCTCAATAAAGCCATGCTAAAATCCATGCTCGAAAAAATCCCAGACGATTCCGCGGTTCTTTTTGATGCGTCCCAATCTGAATTTATGGATAACGATATTGTAGATCTTGTAAATGACTTTGTAATTAATGCTGAGACAAGGGGCATAAGGGTTTATTTTAAACAGATTAACCGCGAAGGGCAATATTTTTTTGAAGAGCATAAAGATCGGGTTGTGAAATAATTTTAAAATTTTTTACTGAGAAAAATTATAATCCATCAGGTTTCACTACTTTTCCTATGTGCTAAGGCAGACTTTGGTACTCTTCTTTTGAAATGTATTTACCTGGT
>JBBQXO010000095.1:0-17318 GCA_038209595.1 Chitinophagales bacterium | reverse complement strand
ACTAGCTGAGAATTGTTTAATTCTGGACTATTTCGCGTCACACCATCACTTTATACTACTCTAAATCAAGGAATTCCTTCCCCCACTTCGTTCTCTTCATAACTTTCTGATATTTTATTTTTAATCATTTAAACAAAGACTGCAAAATGAGAAATCTTGCAACAGTTTTTGCGATGCTATTATGCGTTGTATTCAGCGCTATGGCACAAAATCGCACTGTGAAAGGCACTGTAAAAAATGAGAAAGGTGAGCCTATTGCCTTTGCTACGATTACAGAAGCCGGCACAAAAAATGCAACAAATGCTGACGAAAAAGGAGATTTCAGCATTAGTATTAAACCAAACGGGAAAGTGACCGCTTCTGCTACCGGTTACAATTCTAACACAGTGGCCGCAGGAACAGGATTCCTTACCATTGTTGTTACCACTGCGGCCAGCGAATTGGCTGAAGTAGTAGTAACTACTGCCTTAGGTGTTAAAAAACAACCAAGAGAGCTGGGTTATTCTGTCGCCAGAATTGACAACAAGGAAATTACCCAGGCAACCCCTGTTAATGTGCAGAATGGTTTGACCGGAAAAGTTTCTGGTTTAAATATCTCTACTGTTAATAATGGTGTTTTTGCCAACACGAGGATTACTTTACGTGGTATTCGCTCGCTTACTGGTAACAACCAACCCCTATTGGTATTGGACGGTTCTCCCGTTGCATTAAATACTTTAAATAACCTGAACCCTAATGATGTAGAGGATATTACCATTCTGAAAGGTGCATCTGCTGCTTCGTTGTATGGTCCCGATGGTGTAAACGGTGTAATTTATGTGAAAACCAAAAGAGGTTCTAAAACAGGTGCCCCTGTAGTTACAGTAAGTAACTCTACTCAGTTTGAGTCTGTTTTATTTCTGCCTAAGTTTCAAAACCAATTTGGAGCAGGTAGTTCAGTTGATGCCAATGGAGTAGGTGTTTATACGCCATACGAGAACCAGCAATATGGGGATGCTTACGACGGTTCTATGCGGGAAATAGGAAAGCCTTTACCTGGCAATATTCCCCAAATGGACTCATACAGTTATAAAAAGAAAGGACGTTTGAACTTTTTTGAAACCGGAACAACCATTCAGAATGACGTATCTTTTTCCGCCAAAGATTTTTATTTGAGTGCACAAGATGCCAATATCAAAGGAACTTTAGGTGGTGACAAAAACCGCAGAACAACTTTCCGTTTCAATGGTACCAAAGAATATGGTCGTTTCAAGGCAAATTATAATGTAAGCTATACCCGAGGTCAGTACAATGTAGCTTCCGAATCACCTTACTGGGAGGTATTTAATACGGCTGGTCATATTGATCTTGAAAAGTACAAAGACTGGCGTAATGACGTGGCATCAAGCCCTAACCATTATTTCAATGAGTACTATCAGAATCCATATTTTATCAAGGATCGTGCCCGCAGCACAGGTAATTCCGAGGACTTTTTTGCGCAGTTGGAACTTACGATGAAATTAACCAATTGGATGAATGTAGTGTATCGCGCCAGCAACACCCTTTCAAACGATTCTTACACGAATACCGGCGAGGCTTTCACCTTTTCGCAGTATGCCAAAACGGTTACGCAAAAAAACAATGCTACGAATGATATTTTTGCGAATGTATCCGATGGCTCTTCAAACAGCAGCCGCATTACTTCTGATTTGTTTATTAACGCCAACAAGGAATTTGGCGATTTTTCATTAGATGGATTGGTGGGACAATCTTTCCGGCAGGTGACTTCAAAAAGAGTAGACATTTCAGGTAGCAACCTGATTATTCCGACATTATTTAATGTATCCAATAGAACTGGTTTACCAGGTGTTGGTGAAAGCAACTCTAAAACCCGTTTAATGGGTGTATTTGCAAAAGCTACTGTTGGGTATAAAAACTGGGCCTTTTTGGAATTTACTGGGCGTAATGACTGGGACTCTCGTCTTCCTACCAACAATCAGAGTTTCTTTTACCCCGGTGGTAGTGCTTCTTTAGTGTTGAGTGATGCCATTCCCGCTATTAAGGGCAATGTAGTTTCTTACCTGAAAGTACGTGCATCTATCAGCAAATCAGGTAATGTAAACCTTGGTGCTTACGAGTTGGAGCCTGCTTATAGTGTGGCTGGTGGTTTCCCTTATGGTTCTCTTCCCGGATTTACTGGACCAAATATTGTAACCGATCCTCAATTGCTTCCTGAATTTGTAAATTCACAAGAAGCGGGTATTGAAATTACTTTGTTGCGTAACCGCATCAACTTTGAAGTAACCGGATATTTTCAGAACAATACCAATCAGGTGTTGGATGTAAATACTTCGCAGTCTACAGGTTTTTCACGTGCCACAGTAAATGCAGCCGATTTTGATAACAAGGGTCTTGAATTTGACCTTCGATTGACTCCATTGGTTAAAATTGGGCAGGTAAATATTGATCTTAAAATTAACTATGCATTGCAAGACAGCAAGGTGAATTCAGTTTACCGTGGTTTGGATGAAATTACCGGTGGTAATTCCAACTTTGCTATTGTGGGCTTCCCTGCTTTTATGTTTAAGCTGACGGATTACCTGCGCGATGATCAGGGACGCGTAATTGTTAACGCTACCAATGGTTACCCATCATTGGACCCAACCATTAAAATGTTTGGTCGTACGCTGCCTAAGCATATTATTGGTATAAACCCCAATGTATCCTGGAAAGGTTTGAATCTTGCCGTAACGGCTGATTATCGTGGTGGACATCAGGTGTATCATGGAATCGGACCCGATATGGACTTTACTGGTTCTTCTGCCCGCAGCGGTGCCAATGGCCGTCAGCGTTTCATTGTTCCAAACTCTGTGTACTTCGATGGTAACAAATTTGTTGAAAATACCACTGTGCTTACTGCAAATGGCGGTTACGGCTTTTATGAAGCCACTGCTAACAACCGGGGTATCAACTCGAACTACCTGACAAGTGCTGCTGCATGGAAAATCCGCGAGATTGTTATTTCTTATCGTTTCTCTGACAACGTGTTGCGCAAATTAAAAGTGGTTAAGAATGCTTCCATTGCATTAACTGCACGGAATATGTTTACATTCCTGCCCCAGTCTAACGAGTGGACAGATCCTGAATTTGCCAATACTACCGGAAACTTCGTGGGTGTGAATAATACCAATCAGTTACCTCCAAACCGTCTTTATGGATTTAATATAGTGCTTGGATTCTAAGCAACTTCGTGAAATATATTATGAATTTTAAAATCAATTCAATGAAAAAACAGAACCTATTTATATACGCTGCCGCATTAATTATGACGGCAACAGGTTGCAAAAAGGATTTCTTTGATATCAATCAAAATCCAAATCAGCCGGTTGAGACCAATATTACCCCTGATTTGGCTATAGCTGCTCAGTTGACAGCTTCTGCTGGACGTAATGCAGGTAGCTATGCTTTTTTGAACCGTTGGTTAGGATACTGGAGTGCTTCTGGTTCTTACAGCCGTTCTACCGTAGAAATGAGTTATAATATTACCAACAGTTCCTTTAATGGTATTTGGAATGGTGTGTATTATACCTGCAATCAGTACAAGTCTATGGAAAAAAAGGCTGCGGAGCTTGATTGGAAATTTTATCAGGGTATTTCTAAAATCATGCAAGCGCATGAAATTGCCATATTGGTAGACATGTATGGAAATATCCCTTATTCTGAGGCATGGGATTTGTCCGCGTATATTCGTCCGAAATACGATAATGGCGAAGATGTTTACAAGGCCATTTTTGCAGAAGTTGATGCTGGTATAGCTTTGATTAAAGCTGCTGCACAAGATCCACAAATTGGTACTGTGGATATCATGTTTAAGGGTAATAAAACCAATTGGCTCAAATTTGCCAATACGCTTAAGTTGCGTTTGCTCATCCATTGTTCCGCTACTACCACTTTCAATGTGGCTTCTGAAATTTCTAAGATAACAACAGAAGGTTCTGGTTTTCTTGGTTCTGGTTTAAGTGCTTCTGTACAACCTAAGTATGCTGCTGATCAGGGAAATCCATTTTACAGGACGCACCTTTTCGCCCAAAACGGCAACGAAGCAGACCAATATAATCGTGCAAATCTTTTTGTGCTCGATTTGATGAAAAGTTTGTTGGATGATCGTCATAAGCGTTTCTACCGCGAAGCTGCCAATGTTCCTGGACAATTTCGTGGAACTACTTATGGACAAAATCCAGATGATGACCTCAACAGCAGCCGTACCTCAGGCCCTGGATTTGGCTTAATGCCTACTGTTGAATCACCTATGTGGGTGATGACAGGGGTAGAAGCTATGTTTCTGCAAACAGAAGCGATGATTCGTGGATGGTTGCCTGGTGATGCAAAAACTATGTTCACCAATGCCGTTAGGGAATCTTTTGTAACTCTAGGAGTACCTGATGCAAGCAATGCGGCAACTCTCTATCTTGAAGCTACAAATGTAAGGGTAGCATGGCCTGATGCCGGTACAACCGACCAAAAGATTGCAGTAATGGCATGGCAGAAATATTTTGCACTCAATGGTATACAGCCCAATGAAACATGGGTAGATATCCGTCGCCTGAAAGTAGTGGCACCGCCTTTATCAGTGGCACCTGAACGTGGATCCAATCCAATACCTGTTCGTCTTTTGTACCCTCAGGCTGAATACAATTTCAATAGCGAAAATGTGGAAGCTCAGGGTACGATCAATCAGTTTACCTCAAAAGTTTTCTGGCACAAATAACCCCTTTTTTAATACTTTAAATATATCATTATATGAATAAAGTCAATATAACCAAATTTTGGAGTTTAGTTCTGCTAGGGGCAGTGGTTTCCCTTTCTAGCTGCCTCAAAGACAAGGGCTATGAAGATGGCGAATATGGAACCATTACCGGACGCACTACCGGTAATAAGTTTATCAGCATTCCAAGAGCTGCTAACAAACCAAATATTGTGGGTGTGGAAGCCAAAGCGGGATTTCAGGATATCAATCTGTTTAGTTTTTCATACGACTATGAAAAGCCTGCAGAAACTGCTATTTCAGTTACTGTTGCAGTGAATAATGCTTTGGTAACTTCCCTCAATCAGGGTTTGGAATTACTTCCTGCCGCGGCCTATCAGATAGTGAATCTAACTACTGCTTTTAAAGTAGGGCAGGTAATCAGTGATCCTTTTGTGATAAAACTGAATACCAATTCACTCGATCCTACCAAGAAATATGGTCTTGGTTTTTCTATTACTACCGTTACGGACGGAGTAAAGCAATCTACCAATCTGAATGATGTAGTTTTTGCTTTTACCATCAAAAACAAATACGATGGCATCTATGCTTTCCGGGCTCGCCATGATCATCCTGCCGACCGTAGCGCCGCATGGAATAGAGGAACCTATGCTTATCCCTACGATATCTATCTGGAAACAACCGGAGCAAACTCTGTGAAAATGTACAATGATGCATTTGGAGCTGGTTTCCATCCATTGGTTACTACAGGTGTAAGTGGATATGGTGGAACGGAGTTAAATATTGAGTTTGACGGTACTGATAAAATATCAAGGGTATTCAACACACCTGGAGCGTCTGCAACAAGGGATTTTATACTTAACCCTGCTATAACTGATAGTCGTTATGCTACAGCGAGTAAAACGGTTTTTGCTGCGATTTTGCTCACGCAGACGGGGTTCATCAATACGCCTATTTATGATACCATGGTTTTTGTAAAGGCAAGGCCATAGTTTAGTTTGATTTTTAAAAGCAAAATCGCCCCCGTTCCCGGAGGCGATTTTTTTTTACTTGTGTGATTATACTAATATCTCAACTTTACTTAATAAAATTATTTACCCCATGCGTTTTACAGTACTTTTCTTTTTTTCCATCTTTTTGTCTTACAAGGGATTTAGCCAATCCAATCCATTGGGTGTTTTTAATCAGTATATAGCGGAATACTGGTCAGGGGAATACCAGCGGATCGGACAATATAGGGTAAAAGGCACTCCCTATTTATTTGGCGAATCATTTGAAGGCAAACTTATTTTTGAAGGCGGAAATGTTACCTTGAGGGATAAAGTTCTATATAATCTTTACACGCAAATAGCCGGTCCGGACATCAAGGGGGAAATATTGGAAACGACCAGGCAACTCGATGAGTTTACCATGACTCTTCCCGAAAAATTTGGTGGTGAAACTTTGCTGTTTAAGCACAGCAGGCTTTTTAAGGAAGCGGATATGAAAGTATATTTTAATGTTGTTTCTGAAGGCTCCAAAACAACCTTTTTGAAAATATACCGGATCAGGCTTACCGCGGATCCAAGTAATATGTACGATAAAGAAAATAAGGTATTCGAGCAATACTTCGATTATTATTTATATACACCCGGCAGTCCCGGAACCCTTACAAAAATAAAACTTCGTAAAAAAGATTTTTCAAAGGCATTATCCAATATCCCAGGAGCACAGGATAGAATTGAAGATTCCAGAATCGATTTTTCATCTGAAAAGGAAGTTGCTATTTTAATTGCTGATATCAATCAATAATACACGATAATGAACAGAACCAATAAAGCCGGAATATTATTTCCGGCTTTATTGGTTTAAAAATGATCCTTTTTAGATTGTAAAACTATTTTCAATAAATTCCGTAACAAGTTTCAGATCGCCACCGGTTTTTTCATGTACCAGTAATTGCCGGTCAGCGCCGGTGCCTGTTTCTAAGATATCTTTTACCCAATCTACGGCAAACCTGCTTCCGAGGTGGTCCACCACATCGTCTACAAAATCAAGCAGTTCATAAATCAACGCCCTTGTATTCACCTCGGTTTCCTTTCCAAAATCAATCATCAGCCCATCTATCCCATAGCGACTTGCCCTGAATTTGTTTTCCATCACCAATGATTTTGGATAGATAATAAAATTTAGGTTCTCATTTTTTAATTTATACAATTTGGCGCAAATGGCTTGAAAAAGCGCAGCAATAGCTATTGTTTCTTTTACGGTCATTGGTACATCGCAAATACGAAATTCAACCGTATTGAAAAAAGGATGTACCCGTAAATCCCACCAGATTTTTTTAGCATTATCAATACATCCTGTTTTGATTAACAGGTTTACAAAGCGGTCATAGCTTTCAATATTATCAAAGTTTTCGGGGAGTCCTGTCCGTGGAAACTTATCAAATATTTTCGTACGAAAGGATTTATACCCGGTTTTGCGGCCTTCCCAAAATGGAGAATTGGTGCTGAGGGCATATACATGTGGCAGAAAATAGCGGGCGCTATTTGCAATATGCATGGCTAAGTCTCTGTTTTCCATCCCCACGTGTACATGCAGCCCAAAAATAAGGTTGCTCCTTGCTGCTTCCTGCAATTCGTTAATCAGTTCGTTGTAGCGTGCATGATCAGTAATCAGTTGGCTTTCCCAATGGCTGAAAGGGTGTGTGCCAGAAGCCCCAATGGATAGATCCAGTGAACCTGCAATGGCCTTCATGGTATTACGGAGTGTACTTACATCATTAAACGCTTCTTCAGCATCACGGCAAATGTCGGTACCTACCTCTACCACCGCCTGATGCATTTCTGCTTTTACCTTATCTTTTATGATCTTCTGCCCCTCGGTAACAATTTTTTGTTCATGGCTTTTTAATTCCTTGGTCACAGGATCTATCACCATGTATTCCTCTTCTATGCCAAGGGTAAAATGGTTGTAATGAATGGCCATTTCGAAATTTTTAATTTAATAATCCAGAAAAATTGATGTTTTAAAATTGCCTGAAACATCTTTTTGATTCATAGGCTGTTCCAGGCAATTCCTGATCAGGGATATAACGTGGTTTTAGCTGCCCCACGTTTCAGGTATTCGCCCCAGGTCAGGTTATCCTGTCCCGGGTTTTGTTGCTGTGCCCTTTCAATGGCATAGTTAGCAGCGGTTTCTATCACCCAATCAAAATTTTCTTCTCCAACACTTGCACGGTCTGCATCGGGTGCAGGATTACAAAAATCAATGGCATAGGGAACACCATCGCGGAGTGCGAGTTCTACCGTATTGAAATCGTATCCGAGGTAATGATTAATGCGAAGCACAATCTCTTCCATAAGAGCATAGCGCTCAGGGCTTGGTGAAAAGTCGGCCACATAACGCAGATGATGCGGATTACGTGGCTCATATGGCATAATACGTACATGTTTTCCCCCGATGCAATAACACCGGTAATATTCGTCGAATTTTATTTCTTCCTGTAACAGCATCACCAATTGATCTGTTTCCGGATGTTTTTCGTAAAAAGCATCGAGGTCCTCCAACCGGTAAACATTTTTCCAGCCTCCTCCCGAAAAGGGCTTCATGTATGCAGGAAAGCCTACATAATCAAAAATACCTTTCCAATCCATGGGGAATGCAAGATTCGAAAAGCTTTCTCCCGTAGTGTCGTCGGGTAATTCATAGGATGGTAAAATAACGGTTTTAGGTACCGGTACGCCTATTTTAGTGGCCAAAGCATTGTTGAAAAATTTTTCGTCGGCACTCCACCAAAATGGGTTGTTAATAACTGCTGTACCACTAATGGCAGCATTTTTAAGGTAAGCCCGGTAAAAAGGGACATCCTGCGATATCCGATCGATTATGACTGCATATCCGCAATCTTCTCCTTGCATTACTTTATCTATTCGCACAGCTTCTGCAGAAATACCCTCTACATTTTTGCTGTTGATGCGATCTATTACCCCATTGGGGAATGTTCTTTCTTTTCCAAAAAGGACGCCTATTTTTTTCATATTCTGTGGTTGAATGAAGAATTAAATTTATAAACGGTTTAAAAATAAGGCCTTTTGATTTAGTTTGATAGACCGCAACCTAATAAATTTCGTAAAACAAAAGGAAGCCTGACCTATTATCGTAAAAGCAGCGAACAATCAGTAAAAAAGTACCAAACACATTGGATTTGATGTTTGCTTACCATGTTAAAGTTATTGACCCTTGAAACTGAAAACTTCCAGTTTCAAGGGTCATAAAAAAAATTTGGTACTACTTTTTTTAGAAAAAAATGGCATTTCTTATAATACCACCCTTTATGAAGGCCCGATTGTTTTCTAAGCAATAAACTTTGCGTCTAGTTCAATAGGAACTGAACTTAACGCTTTAGAAATGGGACAGCCTTCTTTGGCGCCCTTGGCCATTTCCATAAATGCAGCTTCTTCCATTCCGCTTACTTTCCCTTCGAGTTGCAAGGTGATTCCGGTAATGGCAAATCCACCATCGACAGAATCGAGTGTAACGGAAGCGTTTACCTTCAGTTCGTCGGGGGTGAAACCGGCAGCCGAAATGGCGAAACTTAAAGCCATCGCAAAACAGCCTGCATGCGCTGCTGCAATCAATTCTTCGGGGTTGGTACCCGCTTTCCCATCTTCATTTTCAAAGCGCGTTTTAAAAGAGTAAGGGGTGGCATCAAAAACTTTATTTTGCGTGTCCAGTTTGCCGGAACCTTCCTTGCCGGTTCCCTGCCAGGTGGCTGTTGCTTTTCTTTTAGTAGACATTTTTTTAATTTATTTAGTGGTGAAAAATTGAAATACGGGAATTATTGGGCCTACATCCTTTGTTGTGACCACTGCGTATTTGGTGCCAATATATAAAAAATCATTCATTCCCAGATACAAGGAATTTTAGATTTCGCTGAATGCCCTTGTATTTGGCGCGTTGCAAAGGCGAGTGCCCGAACAATTTTTTAAAATGCTCTTCGGTAAGCTGCTGCCAATCCTGCTGCGAAAACTGAAGGATGGCTTCAATGGGTTCAAAGGCTTTTTCCTGATGCGGTGCTGAAAACCGGTTCCATGGGCAAACATCCTGACAAGTATCGCAGCCAAACATCCAGTTATCAAATTTTCCTTTGAGATCTTTGGGTATCAATGCTTCTTTAAGTTCTATGGTAAAATAGGAAATACACTGACTGCCATTAATGGTTTTATCAGGTAAAATAGCTTCGGTAGGGCAGGCGTCAATACATCGGGTACAGGTACCACAAAAATCTTTGGCGAAAGGGTCATCCGGCACCAAAGCCAGATCCGTAATTAAAGTGGCAATAAAGAAAAAGGATCCGGATCCTTTGGTAATCAGGTTGCCGTTTTTACCAATCCAACCCAATCCGCTGCGTAAGGCCCAGCTTCGTTCCAGTACAGGCGCACTGTCTACAAAGCCACGGCCTTGTACATCCCCGGCAAACGCCCTTATTTTCCCGAGGAAAGTATTCAGTTGCCCTCGAATCACTTCGTGATAATCCTGACCAAATGCGTATTTACTAATTTGTGGGGTGCCTTCCTCCTGTTTTCTATCGGGGTAATAATTTTTTAATACAGTAATTACAGACTTGGCTCCAGGTACCAGAAGGGTAGGGTCTACCCGAAGGTCGAAATGGTTTTCCATGTACTGCATACTGCCCTGATAGCCCTTGTGCAACCACTTTTCAAGTCGGCGGGCATCCTCATCAAGCCGCTCTGCATGGGCAATTCCACAAGTATCAAAACCGCAATCGAGGGCTAGTTGCTTTATTTTTATTTCAATTTTCTGCACAATTCTTTTCGGTTTTTTAAAAATTCCTTAACATTGTTCTTTATATCATAACACCACCTACACAATAAAATTATTCATCCGAGCATTTATTAGATTCGAACCATCAATATTTATTCAAAAAAAGCCATTTAACAACAGAACCCCACTATTTTTATGAAAACTAAACTTTTTGGCCTGCTTAGCATGCTTCTGTTTGCAGGAATTTGTATGGGACAAGGCAAATCCTCAAAGGACAAAACCAAATTTGGGGAAATTGCCCCCGAAAACTTTGATCCTTCTATTCATGCCTTTGATAGTACCGCTGACGCAGTTATCCTTTACGAAAGAGGGTATTCGTATTTCCGAGCCAATAATGATGGCTGGTTTACCCTGATTTTTGAAAAACACCAGCGCATTAAGGTATTGACAAAAAATGGTATGGACGCAGCCAATTTTACCATCATGCAGTACAAGGATAGTAAGAATGAAGAAAAAATTGAAAAACTAAGGGCAGCAACATACAATCTGGAAAATGGTAAAGTGGTAGAAACCAAACTAAATGACAAGGATATTTACAAAGATAAATTGGATAAGAACTATTCCCTTACCAAATTTGGTTTACCCAATGTAAAAGAGGGCACCATTTTGGATGTCACTTATACGATTGCTTCAGATTTCATGTTCAATTTGAGGGAATGGACTTTCCAAGGCAGGTATCCAAGGGTACATAGTGAATATACGGCGCGTATACCCGACTTTTTTAATTATGTAATGCTATCGCAGGGTTATGTGCCTTTTAAAGAAAAGAAAGTCGATAATTTTAATACACGATTTATCCTTATTATTCCTAGCGGGAGCACTGGTCCAAGAAATAGAACTGAAATTCCTACCGTGGAAACAGAAACCAAATGGGTGATGGAGGATGTGCCCGCAATGAAATCTGAAATTTTTACCACCACTGTAGATAACCATATTGCTAAAATTTATTTCCAGTTATCAGAATACCGGTTCCCTAATCAGCCCTCGCAGCCGGTAATGGCATCTTGGATAAAGGTTGCAGATCAATTGATGAAAGATGAGGATTTCGGGGCGCATCTTTCGAAAAATAACGGTTGGTTGAGCGATGATATCAAAACCATTACATCGGGTAAGGAGTCCGACTACGATAAAGCCAAAGCGCTCTATTATCATATGCGGGATAAGTTTACCCTTGTATCGGGCGGGGGTATTTACCTGAGTGATAATCCTAAGACTTTGTGGAAAAATATGAAAGGGAAATCCACCGATGCCAACCTGTTGCTGGTAACCTTGATGAAAGGTATAGGCTTGAATGCTGACCCGGTCTTACTGGGAACAAGGGAGCATGGATATATGAATGAGATTTATCCGATTATGCGCCAGTACAATCAGGTAATATGCAGGGTAGAAATAGATGGCAAGCCTATTTTCCTGGATGCTACTACCCCTATGCTTGGTTTTGGGCTCTTGCCGCTTGAATATTATAATGGTGGAGCAAGGGTGATAAAACCTTTCCCGATAATTGCTCAGCTCGATCCCAATGAATTGAAAGAGCAAAAACTGACCTTTATAAACATGTTTTTGGATCAGGAAAAGCCCTGGGAAGTAAAAGTGAAAAACACTCCGGGTCCTTATGAGGCGATGGATGTAAGGAAAACGGTAAGTGACAAAGGGGAAGCCCAATTGAATCAGGATATCCGTAACGCACTCCCCGCAGAAGTATCCTTGAAGGAGCTTACGATAGAACACCTGAAGGATTATGAAGATAAATTGGGCATTCAATATATAGTGGATGCCGGAGATTTGGCAGATGAAGAAATTATTTATATCAATCCTTTATTAGGAGAGCGTCAAAAAAATAACCCTTTCCCATCAGCAGATCGCCTTTACCCCGTAGAAATGCCTTATACTTTCAAGGAAACTATTATGGTTACCATGATGATACCGGAAGGCTACGATGTAGATGAAATGCCGAAATCTACCCGGGTAAAGCTTGAAAATGATGAAGGCATGTTTGAATATTTAATTCAAAGGGACGGGCGGACCATTCAATTACGAAGTGTTGTAGATTTAAGGAAAGCTGTTTTTTCAGCAGATGTTTATCCTTCTTTACGTGATTTCTTTACCTATATCGTAAAAAAACAGGGCGAGCAGATTGTCCTTAAAAAGAAAACCTGATCCTTATGAAATTTCTCATTTTTCTGACCTTTGGCATCCTGAATGCCGTGACAATGAGCGCACAGGACCTTTCCTTCCTCAAGATTCCTGCAGAACTGTTGGTAAATGCCAATAGCGTAAAGCGTTACGAAACACTTGAAATAACCATTAAATCGCCCGCTGTGTATGTGGTAAAGCAACGCTATGCCTATACTATACTCAACGAAAAAGGTGCTGGTTTTGCCGAGTTTAATGATTATTATGACGTTTTCAGATCACTGGATGATATAGAAGGCCGACTACTGGATAAATATGGTAAAGAGCTGAAAAAGGTGCGTAAAAAGGATATTTCCGATGTAAGCAGCGAAGGGGGCATATCCGTATCGGACGACCGTTACAAAGTTCATAATTTTAATTACAGTGATTATCCTTATACGGTAGAATACTCAGTAACTGCTGAAATGAAGGGTGCTTTTTATTATCCCTCCTGGATACCCCAATGGGTGCCATCGCAGTCAGTTCAAAGCAGCCGGTTGGTGGTTAATGTGCCAGCAGCTATTAAAATAAGGCATAAGGGCTATAATTTCAAAGGGGTAGAAAAAGTGCAGGATCTGCCCTCTGGTAAACGAATGGAATGGGAAGTCTCGGATATGGTGGCAACGATAGCTGAACCTATGATGCCCGGCTGGGGAAGGGTAAGAACAAAAATAGCTTTGGCTCCGAACGAATTTGAAATTGACGGATTCAAGGGTAAAATGACTTCCTGGAATGAGTTTGGTGCCTTTTTGTATCAGCTAACAGAAGGCCGCGACAAACTACCCGATGCGATTGCGCAAAAAGCAAAACAATTGACAGCAGGGATATCTGATAACAACGAGAAGATTCGGATACTGTATGATTTTTTACAGAAAAATACCCGGTATATCAGTGTACAGCTAGGTATTGGCGGCTGGCAACCTATTCCTGCAGCCAAAGTGGCGAGCACCGGGTATGGCGATTGTAAGGCACTTTCCAACTACATGATGGCAATGCTTAAGGAGGTGGGTATAGTTAGCAGGTATACCGTTATTAAAAGTCAGGATGAAGGGGTTTATACAGATGTGGATTTTGTAAGCAATCAGTTCGATCATGTGATCCTATGTGTACCCAATGGAAAAGATACTGTTTGGCTTGAATGTACCAGCAATATTTTACCTGCAGGTTATCTTGGCGAATTTACCGGCAACCGGCCTGCGTTGATTGTAGATAAGGATGGTGGTAAAATGGTAAGAACTCCTACGTATAAAAAATCAGAAAACCTGCAATCCCGTGTTGTTCAGGCAGTGGTTTCAGAAAGTGGGGATATGCTTTTAAAATCAAATACGGTTTACACAGGTTTGCAACAAGATGATCTGGAAGGATTTGTAAGTACTGCAAGCAAGGATGCTGTGTTGAAAATGCTTAGGGCACGGTTTAGCCTGCCTACCTATGAAATAGATAATTATAAGTATGAAGAAGACCGGGGACGTATTCCAAAACTAAAGGAGCAAATAGATATATCAGTACAGGCCTATGCGCAGGTTTCAGGAAAAAGATTGATGTTGGTGCCCAATATTTTAAGTAAAAGTGGCGTGAAGTTTGCTAAAGATACCGCCCGTAAATATGATATAGAACTTGACTATGACTACCTTGATACCGATACCTTTTATGTAAAAATTCCTGAAGGGTACGAAGTGGAATCGCTCCCCAAACCTGCTTCGGTAAAAACTGTGTTTGGTGAATACGAAAGTCAGACTGCTTTCAAGGATAATGAGATTGTATTTACACGATCTGTTTCTCAAAACAGCGGCCGCTATCCGGCGGCCGAATTTAATAAGTTAGTAGAATTTTACGAATCAATCTATAAATATGACCGTGCCAAAGCCGTCCTTCGAAAAAAGGAATAGCCTGGTTTATTCCCCTTTTTTCAAACTGTAATATTTTCCGGAAACCGTTGTGAGGCCTGTCTTTACGACGGTTTTTTGTTGGGTAACCTGACAGAATTTCCTGGTATAGCTGCTTGGAGGTTGATTTGTTGATGATAAAGTATAATACAATAAATCACTCATCAGCTTGGGGCTGGTAAAAATATATAAACTATGAATTTAGGAAATTTCACTGTAAAGGCTGCGGAAGCTGTGCAACAGGCACAACAATTGGCGTTTAATGCAAAGGCTTCTAATATCGAAACAGACCATCTATTGATGGCATTGCTTGATCAGCAGGATTCTCCGGTGGAGTACCTGCTAAAGAAAAATGCAGTCAACGTAACCAACCTGATCAATAACCTCAGGATACAAACTGAAAAGCTTCCGAAGACCACGTCGGAACCTGCTCAAATGGTGAGCAGGGATATGAATAATGTGGTGCTTCGTGCAGGTGCCGCACTGAAAAGCTTTGGGGACGAATTTGTAACGCCTGAACATCTTTTGATGGCGCTGCTTCAGGTTAATGATAATACAGCAAAATTGCTGAAAGATGCGGGGCTATCTGAAAAGGGATTGGAGGCGGCAATCAAAGAATTACGCAAAGGCGAAACGGTAAAAAGCCAGACACAGGAGACACAGTTTAATGCACTGAACAAGTATGCAAAAAACCTGATTGAGATGGCTCGTAATGGTAAGCTTGATCCGGTTATAGGGCGTGATGAGGAAATACGACGTACCCTTCATATTCTTACCCGTCGTACTAAAAATAACCCCATATTGGTAGGCGAGCCTGGTGTAGGTAAAACTGCTATTGCAGAAGGATTGGCCATGCGGATTGTAAATGGCGATGTACCTGAAAATCTGAAAAGCAAAATTATTTATGCACTTGATATGGGGCAACTGATTGCAGGTGCCAAATACAAGGGAGAGTTTGAAGAAAGACTAAAAGGGGTAGTAAAGGAAGTAAGTGAAAGTGAAGGCGAGATCATCCTGTTTATTGATGAGATTCACACATTGGTAGGAGCAGGTGGTGGCGATGGTGCCATGGACGCTGCTAATATTTTGAAACCAGCTTTGGCCAGAGGAGAACTGCGTGCCATTGGTGCCACGACTCTTAACGAATATCAAAAATATTTTGAAAAAGACAAGGCACTCGAAAGGCGTTTCCAACGGGTAATGATTGACGAACCTAGCGTGGAAGATGCCATCAGTATTTTGCGGGGGATAAAAGACAAGTATGAAACGCACCACCATGTGCGGATTAAGGATGAAGCCATTATTGCTGCTGTTGAACTATCAAGTCGATACATAACCGATCGTTTTTTGCCCGATAAGGCTATTGACCTGATTGATGAAAGTGCTGCCAAGCTCCGGCTTGAAATGAATTCGATGCCTGAAGAACTCGATAAACTCGAAAGACAAATCCGTCAGCTTGAGATTGAAAGAGAGGCCATCAAACGCGAAAATGATGCAAGTAAACTGAAGGAGCTGAATACCGAGATTGCCAATCTTGCAGTAGAAAGAGATACACTTAAAGCTAAGTGGATTGAGGAAAAGGAGATTGTTGAAAAAGTGCAGCAGGCCAAGGCCAATATCGAACAATTGAAAATGGATGCTGAACGTGCTGAAAGAGAAGGGGATTATGGTAAGGTAGCGGAAATCCGTTACGGGAAAATAAAAGAACAGGAAGCCCTGATAGACAAACAAACCATAGAGTTGGATTCGTTGAGTGAAAAGCGCCTGCTGAAAGAAGAGGTGGATGCAGAGGATATTGCCGAAAGTGTATCAAAAGCTACCGGTATTCCTGTAAGCAGGATGTTGCAAGGCGAACGTGAAAAATTATTGTTGCTTGAAGAAGAGTTGCATAAAAGGGTAGTAGGTCAGGAGGAAGCGATCGAAGCAGTTTCTGATGCCATCCGTCGCAGCAGGGCAGGCTTGCAGGATCCGCGCAAACCAATAGGTTCTTTTATCTTTTTAGGCACCACCGGAGTAGGTAAAACGGAACTTGCAAGGGCGCTTGCCGATTATTTGTTTGACGATGAACATCTGATGACCCGTATTGATATGAGTGAGTATCAGGAGAAGCATAGTGTAAGCAGGCTTGTGGGAGCTCCTCCCGGATATGTGGGGTATGATGAGGGTGGGCAGTTGAGCGAAGCGGTGCGTCGCAAACCTTACTCCGTTGTATTGTTTGATGAAATAGAAAAGGCACACCCTGATGTATGGAATATTCTTTTGCAGGTACTTGATGATGGCCGTTTGACAGACAACAAAGGGAGGGTGGTTAATTTTAAAAATACCATCATCATTATGACAAGCAATATAGGCAGCCACCTGATACAGGATGCTTTTGAAGGGGTAAAAGAGGCCGATCTGCCAGAGGCTGAGGAGAAGGCAAGAGTAGATGTGATGAACCTTTTGAGGGCAACCATCAGACCCGAATTTTTAAACCGGGTAGATGAAATCATTATGTTCCATCCACTGACGCGGAAAGACATTGCAGGTATCATAAGGATACAATTGAATCAGTTAAAGGAATTGCTTGCAAAATCAGGTATACAAATAAACTTTACTGATTATGCTGTGGAGTTTTTAGCAGAGAATGGTTTCGATCCGCAATTTGGGGCAAGGCCATTAAAGCGACTGATTCAAAAGGAAATCGT
>JBBQXO010000094.1:0-18129 GCA_038209595.1 Chitinophagales bacterium | reverse complement strand
ATGTTACCCGTTTTTTATAAAAAAAGAGGTTCTGCATTTTTTGTTGGGGGTATTTGTGGAAAAACTTCCAATAATTCGTTATTTTCTTACTTTAAAAATTATTGGACTACCATAGGGGTAAATAGGATTACCCATAAGTTTTTCCAATAAATTTTTATCAAACATAGGATTAGATGCCATTTCGGCTTGTAATGTACAATAATAGTAATTTTCGTTTCCGGCTGATAATAAATAGGCTTCAAACGGCAAGGTTTCTCCGTCAACTATTAAATGAATGGTATTAACAATTGTACCATTCAGTTTGCCTTCCCTAAAATCCCTACAAACCAGGTACTTATATTTGCCACGAATACGAACACTCCAAACAATATCATCATTGATGGCTAATAAATAATTCCAGGAAATTGAAGATGTACTATTTGAAACCTGAATAAGCATCCTCCTCCTGATTGGGAGGGTTTGCCGAAAGAGCTGAAGATCCAAAATCGCAAATTACAACTGGAGTCTTTTGAATTTTTTTATTATTGACATTTAATTCAAAAATAGTATCTGTCACTCCTTCATTTAAAAATAAGCTTTTTAATGGTGTTGAAAAGTTTGGAAAAAAAACCTGACCGCTAAGGTAAAAACTCATGTAGTTTCTACTGTTATTACCCATATATCCACAATCTACCATCTTTTTATTTTCGGTATCGTATAAATAAAGGGTGGAATTTTCCTTTGGATTATAATCCGCCTCAGCATTATTATACATCAATAGGTATGATGGAGCTACCATTTCAATACAATGTATATCTGGGGGCGTCCTTATCTTTCCAATATAGGATCCAGATTTTAAACTAAACAATTGAATTCCAGGATTATAATCGTCTAATATATATAAAATGCCATTTGTCTCATCTACCGTAAAATCACATGGCGAAGCAACTTCTTCTGGGTTATGCATATCGGAATTAATAGCAAATTTTAAATTATTGCTACTATCATAAATAGCAACGCACTTTGAGATTTCTTTATCTAACAAAACATTGATATACCCGTTAGTCCAAAACTTATCTACATCACCAATAAACAAATTCGTGTCTTTGGCAGGTTGAAAACCTATCAATTGGGAAGAAGATACGGAAACAACATATGAATTTTCGTAGCTTAAGCTATCGACATCGAGGACTAAGTTTGTACTATTATTTGAGGTACATCCGCATAATGATGTTAGTAATATAAATTGAATACAATATTTATTCTTCTATAAACACTATGAATAAAAAGGAAATATTAAGCGTTCGAGTCATTTTATTATGTAATAATTTATGGACATAAAGTCTGAGAGACTGTGCTACATCCATTTCCTTTACTTTTTATGCAAACAAGTTTTTGGCCCCCATTTCTTTTTATTTCAACAAATACTTTTCTACCCCACGAATCATAAAGGAAAACTTGGGCGTCACATGCAACAGCAGCTGAGCGTCTGCCCTTCAGGTATTCACCACAATCTCCCTCAATATCATCGTCATCAGCATCCCAATCATTTACAACGTTATCTATATTCTCACCATAACCCCAACCGCCGGCATTTTATGTATTTAAAAAACTTAATCCAAAAAAAGCAAAAATCGAAAATAAAATAATCTACTTTTTCATTGTAAAAATTTTTAGATTTTATAAAGTACATAGTTTTCCTCCCCCCCATTTTTTTACTAAATTTATTCCAGAAAACTTATCGCCGCATTATCCACGAAACTTCTACCGATCGCTGGCTATTATTTCCAAAAACAAATTAGAGGGTGCTATTTTGTATTTGTAAAAAAAGGGGAACCCTTCGAAATAGTCATAATTAAGTTGAATCTTTAATGCATGGATTAGAGATTTCTTATAGACACCAACTCCCTTATTGGCGCACAAATGGGGAAAATGCCAGAATTAGGGCTGCAATTTGTGGCCGACACCATCAACAATGATTTTACCGCATCATTTGTAACCTACATTGAGTTTTTGGGATTTGAATGCATTACCAAAACCTCGGAAGATTTTATAAGCATAACAAATGGGTTTAAAATAAATAAAGACATTATTCATGCTTGTAAATTAATACGCATGGCTCACAAAATAAAACTGCCCGATGCCGTCATCGCTGCCACCTCCGACGTTTATGACCTTACCATCATCAGCCGCAATACCAGTGACTTCAAAAATATTGAAGGGCTTACAGTGCTCGACCCGCTTAAGATATAGTGCTTGAAACCAATGTAAAAAACTGCTAAATAAACCAGCAACTTTTTAAGTGTTTCACATTTTACAGCTTTACCTATGAATGGATAATTTGTCCGAAGTGGGAACAAAGCGTTATATCCCTACCACCCAGCAAAAGGGAGTTTTTTAACTTCCCGCCACTTTTCTTTACTTTCATAGGATGCAAAAAATACTGATATCAGGTTTCCTGCTATTTGCGGCAGGTGGCATCGCCCAACCTACCGGAAGCACCTCCGTGCCCATCATTACCATTTATGATGAAGCCCCAGACAGTTCAGTTTATCAGGGAATGCAGCAAATCATAACAGCCAATTGGCCTGTATCTTATTTGTCGCCACTTGCCCTCTCCTACAATCCTTTAAGAAACCGGACGGTTCCCTTGCAATTTGGGGAGGGGCAAAAGGGTTATATCCTTGAGGGACTAACCGATCTTCAATTTGTACTGGCACAAGGCAGACCCGGTGCCAAACATTTTTACCAGACCGGTAGGGTAACTGTTCGGTATGCACCAGCGGTGCGTATGACCTTTGACAACAGCAGCAACCTGCTGCCCACCAACCAAAAAATAGGATTGCAAGCCGATAAAGTTATCTGGAACAACTATACCAAACGCCGGGGCATCAACCCCAAACCCGAGGGCTGGGACCTGGAAAGAATTAACTATTGGAAACAGGAAACCAAGCCCTTACAAATGGTTTATGGAACCTTTACAGCTATGCACTATTCCAACGGTCAGCCCGAAGGCGTTTGGTACAACAACGATCCAACCTTTAACCGCAATGATTATATCACCGGCGATTTTTCTACCAATCTTTTGCAAGCTTCCTTTACCTATTCCCGCTTTTACAAAAACCTGCTGTCGGCAAATCTTGGCTTTCAATACGATGGGGATTGGGGTGGTCCATTTGTCTTTATTCCCGAACAGAAAAATCGTTATGGGCGGAAAAGACTCACAGGATTCATGCAATACAACTCGTTTCCTACTACCCCATTTTTTAGAAAACGCAGATACATTGTAAGAGGAAGCGATGGCAATAATTACCGGACCAACTATAAATGGGAATGGAAAATAAGAGGCGAGTGGGAATATATCCTCGGTAATTTGGGGATATATCCCGGCGGGGCAAATGGGAGATTATACCGGTTTAATTACCACCTGTTTGCAGAAGGCATGCCCTTACGCTCCCGTTCGCTAGGCTATGTGCTGCATTACTACCGGGGCCGCGACTACCTGAATATCCGTTACGACGATCCTGTTTGGGCGATTATGTTTGGCATAAGCATCAAATTGAAAAAATTCGTTAACCCGAGGTTTGACCCCGACTTGCACATAGAACAAACCACAGAACTACCCCGTAAAATACAACGCTACCAAGCCAATCATCCCATTGAAAAGTAATAATACGGGCAGCTATTCCTTTTTTATCAAACGAATGACCCCGCTGCTGTTTTCTGTACTTTCCAGCCTTGCTGTGTAGCGGGTACCTTTTACAAAAGCCTCCATAAAGGCTGTATTAGGAGGAATGGAACCAAGATTTTCGGCCACCATTGTCAGCTCGCTTTCAAATGGTAAATCAAACACCGATATTTTGAAAATGTAGGGCCTCACATCTAACCTTACATGCTGAAACAATACCTTACCATTCAGGAAAAGAGAGATACTATCTCCATCCACTTCGGCATTGTCATAGAACCGCAGTTCAATAGAATCACCGAGTACGGGTATTTCTTTTTGCACCACTTTTTTACGGGCTATAAAAGCATCTCCCATTACTGGTTTAGCAATCTCAGGCTTTGGTGGTGCAGGTTTTATTGCTGGCTTTGGTGGTTCCACTTCTACAGGTGGTTGAGCTGCAGGTAGGGGATCGCTTTTCACCACAAGTGCCGGTGCTGGAGGTGGTGGTGCATTCTGTGCTTTCTCCCGCTCTCTGCGTTCATTTGCACGGGCAATCAAAGCGGTATAATCTTCGGGAGGGGCATTGTTGGGTTTTGGTGCCGGAGGTTTGGCCACAGCAACCGGCGGTGCAGGAGCTACTTCTTTGGGCTTTTCCTTGATTTCCTCTTTAGGAATTACTGGTTTTTCAGGGAGCTTATTCACCACCAATGCGGTAGTATCTATTGTTTTGGCAGTAGGGAAAACAGCTTTTGGCACTTTCTGTTCCTTTGGTGGGGCCTCTGTTTTTACCAATGCCGGCTCCGGTTGGGCTGGGGGAATTGCTTTCGTTTCCGTTTGGGTAGCCACCATATCAGGTGGGGGTAACGGAACTGGCTTTACGCTGACCGGCTTTTCCGAAACCACAGGTGGAGGCGGTTGATTGGGAATCGTTTTAGCAATATCGCCACCCCTGACAATCTCTTCCGTTTTTTTAGGGATATAGGGCTCGGAGGCAATTAACCAAACACTATCAATCAATTCTTTTTGGGCCATTCCCACAAAATAGCCGTCGATTATAGGATCCCATTCATCGGAAAAAAAGGAATCTTCCATTTTCCGCAGTTCCAATTTCATCTCAGGTTCTGAACCCACTTTACAAGTTCCATCAAGCCGCATGGTACGACCATCGGGGCAACTGAAATCAGCTTCTGCGACTAAAGATTCATCATATTTTTTTGCATCCTTCGGTCGGGCAGGAACCATTTCAATCATATGGTAGTCCTTCCAGTGTATGGTATTGTACTCCGGATCGAACCACCCCTTAATGGCATAACGTATATAGCTTTTTCCCGAACCGTAATAATAAGAAGTACCTACAATACTGTCGCCCTGCTTGATGAATTTCAGCTCCACGGTAGAAGTACTTTGCCGGAAACCGCTGCCCCGGGTTATTTTACCCCGCCAAACTCCCGTAATAGGTTGCGCCATTAATGGGCCAACTATAGCGAAGCCACAGAAAAACACAAAAGAATACAGCCAAAAATTTTTCTGGAAAAAACGGCCGTGGATTGAATGCATGCGGATAATTTCTGTTGGAGTATTCAACGGCTAAAACAGTTGAAAAAGTATCTCTATACCCCTTCCTGTTTTAGATTAAAAATTAAAGATACAGGAAAACCAAGCGAGGTATTATAACTCAAAGAACGTTTTAACAAAACATCCTTTCGTCTGATCCCAAAACCAATAGCTTCAAAAATTTTGTTTACGTTTACGGGTAGATTGATTGCCTCCAAGTAAAAAAATGTCTTGAAATCGTTTGCCATCCTTTTTTCGATGCTTTATTTTATTACCTGAACTGTTACAGCACAGACAGGATATCAGCCTTCCGCAGCCAACCTGCAAACGCGTAACTGTTTCGACAGTACCCGGTTTGGACTATTTATCCATTGGGGACCTAGCGTCACGTTGAGAGCAGGAGAGTGGGTTATGAACAACCGGAACATACGGGTGGAAGAGTACGCACATTTGCAGCAGTTTTTTGATCCACAGGCATTTGATGCGCAAAAATGGGTGGCAACTGCCAAAGCTGAAGGCATGCAATACATCAGCTTTATAACCCGGCACCATGATGGATTTAGCATGTGGGACAGCAAGGCTACCGATTGGGATATTATGCAAACACCCTATGGTAAAGACATCCTGAAACAACTTTCTGAGGCCTGTCAACAACAAGGATTAAAACTATTTTTGTACTACTCACTGTTGGATTGGTACCGCAGCGATTATCAATACGAAACAGGCAAAACCGGTAAAGGCACCGGTCGAATTGAGAAAAGTAACTGGCCTTCGTATATAACTTTTATGAAGATGCAGCTAACCGAATTACTTACCCAATATGGCTCCATCAGCGGTAAATGGTTCGATGGACATTGGGATCAGTTGGATAATGATCCTGATAAAAGCGCCCTCTCGAAAGTTGACTGGAAATATAATGAAATTTATACCCTCATCCACCGGCTGCAACCCGGTTGTATGGTGGCAACAATCACCATCTTGATATTATACCCGGAGAAGATTTTCAGATGTTTGAAAAAGACCTGCAAGGAGGCAATACCACCGGCTTCGGGGGAGCACCTGTAAGCAATGCATTGCCGCTTAAAACCTATGAAACCATCAATAGTTCCTAAAATTTTAATATTTAGAACCTAAATTACAACTCTGCAAAGGAAATGATCCAAACGCTTATAAAAGCAACGGGATATGGATTCAATTTTTGCTAAATATCGGCCACATGCCAGATGAAAAATACAACTTGAATTTATCCAATGATTACAGGTAATGGCCGATTGGCTTAAATTAAATGGAAAACTAATTATGGCACCAGCGGAGGCTACCTGTCGCCACAACCCTCGTGAGCTATTACCCAAAAAGGCAATACTTTTTACCTTCATATTCTTACCCAGGTAAAAGGCAAAATAATGCTCCTCGCACCTTTTTAAAGTAACCTAACTCAAAATGCTGATTGGAAATAAAACAGTACCCTTTAACGAGGTACCCGAAGGATATATTATAATAGATATTAATACAATAAAAATTGATGAAATAGATACTATATTGGTGATGCAACAACTGTAGATTTATTTTCAAAAAATAAGGGGAGCAATGTTGAAATGAACAATGCCCCCCATTATTATTTTTACTGAATCCTGGCAGGCCATGCCAAATCAATATCAGTATCGCCAACGGTAATAGCGTCTCCTGCATTTTTATTGCCTGGCTTATGTTTAAGTACTATCCGTACCGTACCATTACTTACTGCCCCTGTTGTCCAGGTGCTTGTTACTCCCAGAGGCAACCCATTTCTATCCGCATTTAAATTACTAATAGTAATAGCTGCACCGCCTGCAGGCACAAAATAAAATTGATGCTCATTATCCTCTTTTTTCACTTCTTCTGTTATGTTATCAGGAGGCGTTTTGGTTTCATCGAGCAGTTCTAAACTCATATTGTAGGCGGTATTAGGAGCCAATGATATATCCTGAAAGATTGTAGGTGCAGCACCGCCTTCACCATCTATATCTCTAAAGGTAAAAATGCGCGATGAGCCTCCCGCCACTGGAGTAAAAGTTAAGTTTACGGTAGTAATGAGTTCGACTTCGTTATCATCATCATCACTTTTTTTTCGACAAGAAGAGAACAGGAGGGATCCGGCTACAAGGAAAAAACTAATTTTTAATACGTGCTTCATTTTTCTAATTTTTATTGGGTGATTTAATTATTTAAGATTATAGATTCAATGGTAATTGTAATTTAAGAAAGATGTTTCGACCCATATCGTCACTAAAATACCTGAATGCATTCAGGTAATCACGATAGGCAATATTGAATAGATTATTGGAACCCAAAATGATTTGTATAGGTTGGCTTTTACATTGCATAGTCGAACCAAATTCAATACTTGTAAGATGATATGCACCTGGTGGTGGTGCATAATCAGCTTCCAAACTGATGGTTCCATCGGGTTTGAGAATCTCAATAGATCCTGTTGCAGGTATCCTGCTTTGCCTAAGTACACTTTGTAAAGAAATTCCTATAAAAGTTTGCTTGAATTTTTTGGAGTCTGAAAAAAAATATTTCAGGTGATTTTCAAACCGATCCGCAGGCATTTGTACCAACCAATCCTTTGCATTTTTATCCCATGCCCTTAGCAATGCAAGCTTGCCGTTATATGAAAAATAATTATTGAAATTATAAACTATACTCAAATCCAATCCGCTTAACCGGGCGTTGGTTTGTGCATAATTAAATGCAGGAAAAGCACCGCGAATGGTTAACTGTGGCGGAAAAGTCGGACGTAAATATATAAAATCATCAATATGTTTGTAGTAAACACTCGCCTCTACACTCAGCTTTTTATGGGTATATTTTACTCCACCCATTAAGCTGTTGGCACGTTCGGCTTTTAAGCTTGCGTTACCTGTTTCTATGCGTGCTGCCCCATGGTGGAGACCATCACTATACAATTCATTTACCTGAGGTGCCCTCCATGCTGTTGATGCATTAAAAAAGGTTTGAAATTTTTCATTAAAGGTATAAGTAACACCTGTGTTCCCCGATAAACTATTGAAATATTTATCTTCATAAGTAAAACCGCCATTTCGATCGGTATTGAAAATCGAACGGCTATCGAACCGAATACCTCCTTCAAAAAGCCATTTACCGGTGTTGTATTTTTCTACTATAAAACCACCTGCATTGATGGCCTGATAATTAGGTATAAAAAAACGCCTGAAATATAAATTACGCTGATAAGCAGCATTTACCCCTATGGTTCCTCTCCATTTTTCACCAGCATAATGATCCCACACGATATCAGTAGCAACGGTGACCAAATCCATATCTAGCTGTGGAAGTATGTTAGAATTTGCAAAACGTAACAGATCGTATTCTTTTCTCTTGTTTTGCTGGATACTTATGGTTGCGTTTAGCCTGCCTATGTCACCGGTACTTTTAAATACTTTTACTTTTCCCAAAGTATGCTGAATTTCCTGGTAAGGCCTGCCAATGTTATAGTTGAACCCCACATTGCGAATATTAGCGGGTGGCTGGCCTTCATTTATGGCGTTTTGCAGATCGGTAACATTACCAATATGTGAACCTGCAAAAATACCAAGCGAGGTATTAAATTGGCTTATGAAAACCTCGATCCCACGGTGGGCTGTGCGCATGGCTGCCGCAGCGGAAAAATTGTATTCGGATACCCCTGAATTTGCCAACCAGTAATTTGGCGTACGTGCATTACCCCCTCTTTTTGCAGAACCTTGCAATCGCCAGGCAAATGCTGGATGCTTAGTGCTTGCCCCTTCCACCATTGCTGATAATACACCCTGCCGGTTATTGGAAAAAGCAGCCGCATTAATTTCTCCTGTAATACCCGGCAGTACCGGAAGCAGTTTGGGTTCCACAAGCACTACCCCACCAATGGCATCACTACCATAACGTAGAGATGCCGCACCTTTTATGACCGAAATCCGGTTGGCAATAAAAGGATCAATCTCAGGGGCATGTTCGCTACCCCATTGCTGCCCTTCCTGCCGTATGCCATTGTTTAATATAATGATCCGGTTGCTATGCAAACCATGGATAACCGGTTTGTAAATATTGGTACCGGTTTGCAGCATCGAAACCCCCGCTACATGCTGCATGCTTTCAGCAAGGGATTGACCCCGGGTACGATCGAGTGCCCGACCGCTTACCTGCTCCGAAAAACCCGATTGCGACACATTCCCCTGCCCTACCACCACCACTTCTGATAGTTGGTTGGAAGCATGCGGTAGTAAAAAATCTTGTTTGCCATCTTCTTTTAAATGTAAATGAAACAGTTGGCTAAGGCAACCCACATGGCTGATCTCGAGGTCTATTTTGCCTGGGCAAAGACCTTTCAGGATAAAATAACCATTGGAATCAGAAGCCAATTCCTGCCCATTTTCCATCCGGATGGTGGCATTCTGCAGCGGTACCCGGGTATCTGCGTCGCGCACATACCCACTAAAGCGAAGCGTGCATTGACCCACAGCGGACAGGCTATAGAATAATATACCGACGGGAATCAAAATGAATCGGATAAAATAACGACTGTTGAAATGCATTAGATGGCAAAACTATTTATTTTTTTTGCAACAATGTTTCTTTTTTTTAGAAAAAATAGGATCAATGTTTGATTTAACAAATTCTGTAGAAGCGTCGTACCAACTTTAAGAAACCGAAATCAACCCCGGGTATATTATTCATTTACCTTTAATCGTTTTAATGATTTCCATGATGAAAAGAACGATTTTTACCTTATTGGCAGGGCTTTTGGGGCTTGCGTTGCAGGCACAATGGTATAACCCGGAAAAGGTCAACAAAAAAGCCCAAATGGCTTACCGTGCCGCCATTGATAATTTACGAAGCGGGCAATGGGTAGTGGGAAAATCACTTTTACAAGTTGCCTTAAAGCAGGAACCCCGCTATGTAGAAGCGTGGTTGAGCCTGATGAGCGCTTATGGCGAAAAAAAAATGTACGACAGTGCCATTATTGCTTTTGAAACCGCCTGGCAATTAGATAGCCTGTACAGCGAAGACATGCAATTGCCTTTTGCTATCAACCTTGCCGGTGCCGGAAGATTTGAAGATGCCATGCAAAGCGCTCAAAATTATGCCGCCACTGTTTCTCCCGATACCCGGGCAGGCAGGGCAGCCGCTTACCGCATCAGGACTTATGTTTTTGCCCTGGATTTTAAAAAAAATAATCCCACCTCTTTTATTTTCGATCCAAGAAATCTCGGGGACAGTATCAATTCCACCCGCAGTGAATATTATCCCTCTTTTACCATTGATGACAGCCTGCTCGTTTTTACCCGCTTGATGCAAGGCTTCCGGGAAGACTTTTACAGCAGTCGCTTACAAGCTGATGGCAATTATGGCGCCGCATCTCCTATTGATGGGATCCTCAATCAGGAACCTTCCAAAGGAGGCATTCAAATGTCGCCGGATGGGGATTGGTTATTTTTTGCCGGCAATTTTCCCGGAGTAGGTTTTGGCGATTTCGATTTGTATTACTGTCAATCTACTCCTTCGGGATGGAGCGAACCCATGAATCTTGGAACCGCCATTAATACAGATTTCTGGGAAAGCAGCCCCTGCATCAGTCCCGATAAGAAAACGCTTTTTTTCAGTAGTAACCGTCCGGGTGGGTTTGGCGGTAAAGATCTGTACTATAGTGAACGCCAAACTAATGGGCGTTGGAGTCTTGCCATGAATATGGGTGCCGGCATCAATACCGCAGCAGATGATCTTGCCCCCTTTATCCATGCCGATAATCAAACTTTATATTTCACCTCCGGTGGCCATCCCGGCTATGGCGGCAGCGATATATATTTAATACGCCGCCAACCCGATGGCGAATGGGGCAAACCCGAAAATCTTGGTTTTCCCATTAATACTACCGACGATGACGGTAGTCTGATTGTAGCAGCCAATGGCAAAACAGCCTATTTCGCCAGTGCCCGTACCGATAGCCGCGGCGGGCTCGATTTGTACCGGTTTGAATTGCCCGAATATGCCCGGGCTCTTAAAACACAATGGGTACAAGGAAGGGTGTACGATCAAACCAATCAAAAAGGACTGCCTTCTGCTATTACCCTTACAAGCCTGCAAGACAGCAGTTGGACCGAGCGGGTTGTAACCGATGAAACAGGCCGCTACCTCATTACACTTCCTGTGGGCAGATCCTATTCGCTTACCGTAAGCAGGCAGGGTTACCTGTATTACAGTGATGCATTTAACCTGGAGGGAAACCCAACCGATAGCAATTACAGAAAAGATATACCATTGGAACCCATAAAGCTTAATGCCGCTATGGCGTTAAAGAATATCCTTTTCGAAACCAATTCATTCCGCTTGTCCCCCACTTCCTTTGTGGAACTGGATAAACTTGTGGCGCTATTGATGGAAAATAATAGTCTGCAAATAGAAATTGGCGGACATACAGATAATGTGGGCAACCTCGCTGACAACTTAAAGCTAAGTACCAACCGGGCAAAAGCCGTAGTGGATTATCTGGTATCGAAAGGTATTGATCTGAACAAGTTGAGTTTTAAGGGATATGGCAGCACCCGGCCTTTAACCGAAAATGATACAGAAGACGGCCGGGCAAAAAACAGGAGAACCGAAATAAAAGTTACCGGGTTTTAATGTATCTTGGATTTGTAAAATAATTCAACTTGAACCATCCCGAATCCATTTACCAACTGGCATTAACCCGTGTACCACAAATTGGTACGGTGATGGCACGTGCCCTTGCCGACCGTTTTGAGAACGCCGAAGCAATTTTTAAAGCCTCCAAAAAAATGCTTTGTGAGGTAGAAGGCATCTCGTTCATAAAAGCAGGATGCATTAAAGATTTCACTGATTTTGAGGACTGTGAAAAAGAATTGGCATTCATTAAAAAGAATCAAATACAGATGCTTTTTTTAAAAGATGCAGCCTATCCCAAAAGACTTTTAAATTGCTACGATCCTCCAACACTACTGTATTATAAAGGAAGAGCCAACCTGAACAACAGCCGTATCATCAGTGTAATTGGTACCCGAAACCAAACCGATTATGGACGGTCCATTACCGATAAACTGGTCGAAACGCTCAGCGGGCATTCCGTATTAATCATCAGCGGTATGGCATTTGGTGTAGACACGCAGGCCCACAAAGCCTGTATAAAATACCAGGTACCAACGGTGGGTGTACTGGCGCATGGAATGGATACTTTATACCCTCCGGAAAATGCAAAATTGGCCTCCCAAATGCTGGATCAGGAAGGCGGTCTACTTTCAGAATACCCAAGTGGCACCATTCCTGACCGTCATAATTTCCCTACCCGTAACCGGGTAGTAGCCGGACTTTGTGATGCTACCATTGTGGTAGAAACTGACTTAAAAGGTGGGAGTATGATTACAGTAGAATTGGCCATTGGCTACAACCGGGATGTATTTGCTTTTCCTGGCCGGGTAACCGATCAAAAAAGCAGCGGGTGCAATCAACTGATCCGGCAAAACAAAGCCGGCCTGATAACAAGCGGGCAAGACTTACTCGAAGCCATGAACTGGCTCCCGGAACCGCAAAAAAAGCCACGTGTACAACGCAGCCTTTTTATTGAATTAACCCCCAATGAAAAAATACTGGTAGATCTGTTGCAGGCCGTTGACCAAATGCATATTGACGACATCAACCTGAAAAGCAATTTAAACCCTTCTGCTACTGCTGGCGCATTGCTCACTCTTGAATTGCAGGGTGTGGTAATACGGTCTCCGGGGAAAATGTATAGAATGGCGTAGAGGTGGAGTGGTTTTTTAGTGGAGTGGTGGAGTGGTTTATTGGTGGATTGGTGAATTGGGGGAGTGGGGGAGTGGTGGTGTGGTGGTGTGGTGGTGTGGTGGTGTGGTAGATTGGGGGATTGGTGGATTGGTAGATTGGGGGATTGGTGGATTGGTGAATTGGTGGAGTGGTGGATTGGTTTATTGGTGAATTGGGGGATTGGGGGATTGGGGGAATGGTGGATTAGGGAATTGGGGGATTGGGGGTGGAGTGGTGGAGTGAGTTGATTAGGTTAAATAAGGAGTTGGGGAGCAGAATTCTTTGGTTTATAGCAATACGGTTTGAAATGAGGAGACTTTTAGAAAACCTCTACGCCTTAGCCAAACGGGCTTTTTTCTGAACCTGTTCACAGGTCATATTTCCCCCTACCCCATTGATATAATTTGCTCATTTTTAAAGTATCTGCTCCATTCTTCCCCCAGAAACAGTTATTTCATATTGCAAAACTTCCTCTAAGACTCCTTCTTTTAATAAGTGACGGATCAAAGCCTCTGCACATGGTTCTTTTGATCATAAATGAAATACATTTTGCATATCAATAATAATATAAAAAGAATTTCAGCAATACAAATTTATAAAAAGATTTGTCCATAAATATATCAGGAAAATCCGTACAAATTGACCATAATCTATACTAAACCTGAAAGAATGTAATTATTGTCGAAGGGTGAATAATATCCACTATTAAATTCCTTAAGGGGTGACAAATCAGTAATTTAGTGCTCGAAAAACAGGTACAGAAAATTTACAAAAATCAATTTATCTCTTCACGCTATTGCAAAAAAGGCATTAATTTACTTATAAACTATATTACTTCACCCTGTAGTTGTATTGAAAATGGGGTGTACTTCCAATCTTCAAAAAATCTAGTAAATAGCAAAAAATGAGATTATAAAAAGATTAGGATAAACTAAATAAACAATTTTATAACTAAATTTATTACTTAAGAAGGAAATTTTTATATTTGAATAAAATTGCATGAATTACAAGCAAGTTAAAAGTTGAATTTTTGCAAGAAGCCAATGATTTTCTCGAAAATTTGGACGAAAAGTAAAAATGATATAGAACACCTGTAAGGCCAGAAGCACAAATGTTAGTAGCCATTTTATTCAGCATTCTGTTAATGATAAAATTCATACCCATATTATTTCTCATTTCTTCTTGTTCGATAGAATCTGACAAGACAAAAATCACTCAAGTTGACACAGCAAAAGTGATTGAGAGTCTTAAGCCCAAAATAATTTCAGACTCAACAAATACTTTGACAGGCAAGACTGAAAATTTGGAACTTGAATATATTGTTTGGGGTTGTGCTTGTGCCAATTGGGTGACACCAACTGATTTTACAAAATACGAAAACAACAAACTTGCTGAACATTGTATTTTCATTGAACCAACAAATGGAGACTTAGACCTTCCGTTATATTTTGCCCCTGATCGACACAGAATAAAAGTTCTAGGACAATTTTATTTAAAGCCTGATTACCCAAAAGGAACTGCACAAGGGGAAGAACAACTTGACAAAGCGAAAGTTTTTAGCTACACAAGAATTAAAGTAATTAATAACCCAAATTTCAAACCTGTCAATAAAATTGAAATCCTGACACTTAACTATAATGTAATTTCTTGCACATGTGCTCAATGGAGTGAGCCAAAATACGATAACGACCCTGACAAAAAAGTTTATTACTGGTTAGAGCCTTCAAGCGACAAATTAATTAAAGCAGATACATTATTTAACGGTTTAGACTTACCAGTTCAAATAAAAGTAACAGGACAAATTGTAAGTGAGAATGGCTTTCCGAAACGCAACTTAACAAAAGTTGGCCAAGACGAAGCGGGCAAAGTATTTAGGTATACAAAAATTGAAGTTCTAAAAAATGGACAGAAGAAAAGCGGATTCTAACACAATTATTGCTTGTTGGTGTAAGATGAAATTCGAGAATTCAGGACTCTATACAATAAATCCAATTACAGACTTTTCGCATTCTGGGATAAATAGAAAAAGGGATACACAATAGTAATTCCGACTTATGTATTATCAAAAAAACAGCAAAAAAGGAAAACCTTACAAGAAACAACGGACAAGCATATTGGTAAAATTGAAACCTCCCAAAGAGATGAATTTGAAAGCGAACTAAGCCTTGACCTGTTAGGACAAACCATTAAAAACATCCGTATGGAAAAAAACGTAACGCAAGAACAACTTGGAGATTTGGTAGCCGTAAAAAAGCATAGATTTCAAAAATTGAAAACAGTTTAACCGATGCCAGATTTGACACCATTCTGAAAGTTTTTAAAACACTGGATGCAAAAGTGAATTTACATGTAGAATTAATGAAACCGAAAGCCCTTTTTTGGTTTATAATGTCCGCAAAAGTTCCTTCATTTTCACCATCTATCTAATTCAAAATATTTAAAACTATCCCTGCATTAATGGTTACCGCTGTTCCCGGTGCACAACTAATACTCTTAATGCTGGTATTTACATTTACAATGGGATACCTTGCCCGCCCTGCCGGAATGGTGACTGCTGATGTTGAAACCGGAATTACATTGCTGCTCCAGTTACCAGCAATTTCCCAGGCAGTATTCACATTGCCTGTCCAATTAAATTCGGTTCCCTGGCTAATGGCCCATTGGTATTCGGTTACTATAATGTCTTCGCCATTTATGGCGCCTAAGATTTGGTTGCCCTGCTGTCCGTCTGCATCAAAAATATTGCTGTAAGTATAACCGGTTAGGTAAAGTTTATTGCTGGCAGCAGCAAGTAAGGCAATTAAGTCCTCTCCATCATTTCCTCCATAGCTTTCTGCCATTAAAAACTGGCCCGTGGGCTCGTATATCGCCAAATAAAGATCGTCGAGTCCCCGGCTGGTAAGTGAAAGATTGGTATTGGTAGAATCGAAATTGGAGGTTTGCGCAAAGCGCCCACCTGCAACGATTCGGCCATCAGTCAATATCGTCACTGCTTTACCTATATCAAGCCCCGGCCCTAGAATTCGCCGTGCCCAAACAAAAGTTCCGTTTGCTGTAAGCTTCCATACAAAAGCATCGCCATTGGCAGAAGCGCTCATCTCAAATACTCCGGCATCGGGGTCAAAATCTGTGAGAAGTGTATACGAACCTGTGGCTACAATATTCCCTTGTGCGTCAATTGCAATACCATTGATGATTTCTGTATTGGTGCTGCCAATCCGTTTGGCCCACATCACCGAACCGTCCGTATTGTATTTTGCCACTGCCAAATCTGTTGCGCCAGCACTTACGAGGTTCAGAGTGTTGGCGCTGGGGTCAAAGTCTGCAGTGTTTCTAAACGTACAGCCAACAATGGCTTCACCCGCTGCTGTCACTGCCATGCAGTAGGCCAGATCTTCCTGAAAACCACCCATTCGATTGGCATACAACAATTGCCCGTCGGGAGAAAATTTTAATAAAAAAATATCACGACTTCCACTGCTTACCAGGTTGGTTACTCCAACTCCGGGGTCCACATCCATTGTGCCGTCAAAGTAGCCCAGTGCATAGATGTTAGACTGGGCGTCGGTTTTTACATCTACCATTTGCTGTAAAAGGTTGTTTCCCAAACTTATAGCCCATATTAAGCTGCCTGTAGCGGAATAGCGTCCCAAAAATAAATCGTTGCTGCCTGCACTTACGAGGTTGGTTACACCAACGCCAGGGTCAGCGTCAAGGGTGGCATTAAAAATACCGGCTATTATAATATTCCCCATAGCATCAGTCGCCATGCCCTTAAGTTGAGTAAAGCCACCAGTGTTAAGGGTAAAACCTCTAAGGTATTGGCCGGAAGACGAGTAGGTAGCTACAAAAGGGCTGTAGTTAAAATTGCCTGTGAGTGGTGCCGTTGTATTTGCAGGGTCTGCATCTACTGTGCCTTGTATATTGCCAGCTAGTAGCACTTCACCATTTGGCGCCATCGATAAAGCGGATGGCCTTTCATGTAAAAGAGGTAAAAAGCCGCCAATTGTATTATTCCATACATGGTCGCCAGCGGTCGTGTATTGTATCACCACACCGTTTGAGTACCCAAGGGTGCTGGTACGCATAGCTACAGCCCCGGAAGGATCAAAATCAACCGTGGCGCTAAAGCTTCCGCCTATTTGAAGTGTGCCATTGCCGTTTAAGGAAATGCTGTTTACAAGATCTACTAAAGTGCTTCCAAAAGTCCAGGCTTGCTCGTAGCTACCAGTAGCAAGGTCATATTTTCCTATCCAGCCGTCAGTACCTCCGGCACTGGTATAGGATACTGTACCAGCACCAGGGTCAAAATCAACCTGGTTGCTAAACCTGCCGGCCAACCAAAGCGAACCGCCTGCTAGCCGCATATCGAGACAGCCATCGGTACCTGTACTACCAAGTTTGAAGGCATACAATAGGTCTCCATTATCACTATACCGTGCAAAAAATCCGTCCAGAGCACCAGTGCTTGTCAGGTTGAAAGTACCATTCGGGTTAAAATTGGCAGTACCGAGAAAAGCGCCGCAAAGAGAAATTTGTCCTGTACCATCGATCGCTATAGCATCAACAAGGTCATTTAAACTGCCCCCAATTTTTTTGGCAAAAAGCAGGATACCTGTTGTGGAGTATTTTGCAAAAAAAATATCGGCATTGCTACCGTTTGATATCAGATTCGTTATTCCTGCTCCCGTATCAAAATCTACCGTACCTCTAAAGGAGCCTGCTATAAAGATATTGCCATTACCATCTATCGCCACTGCATCTCCCGTATCGGCTGCGGTACTACCGATACTAAAGGCTAACTGGTAGTTTAAAGAACTATTGAGCCGCAGCACATATATATCGGTATTGGAATTGTTGCCTGTGCTGGTTAGTACAGTGTTACCAGCACCGGGGTCAACGTCGCCTGTTCCCGAAAATGAACCAATTAATACAATATCGCCGTTGGTTGCTGCATTCACCTCCAGCACATTAAAGGCACCTGCACCGCCCACTTGCACAGCCTGTAACAATTGACCCTGGTTGTTGTAGCGGGCAATAAACACATCTGCTCCGCCGGTACTATTTAGGGCTTGAGGGCTTCCGGCGGTTGTTTGCAGGGTAATTGTTTGCTC
>JBBQXO010000093.1:0-18351 GCA_038209595.1 Chitinophagales bacterium | reverse complement strand
GCGCTGACCAAGCCATGACTTTAGGCGAAGCGAGACTCCTCCTGCGTCGGAGTGACTACACTAAACCCACCATGTCGTCGCCAGAGCCGTCATGTCGACGATAGGAGACATCTCATGTTTCGAAGCATGGATTTAACCAAGACTTTGTTCGAAGCGATCTCGTCATGAGAAGAGATTACTACGCCATGACTTTAAGCGAAGCGAGACTCCTCGTTCCTCGGAGTGACGACACTGGAGAGGCGCTGACCAAGCCATGACTTTAGGCGAAGCGAGACTCCTCCTGCGTCGGAGTGACTACACTAAACCCACCATGTCGTCGCCAGAGCCGTCATGTCGACGATAGGAGACATCTCATGTTTCGAAGCGTGGATTTAACCATGTCTTTGTTCGAAGCATTTCGTTATACGAAGCATTTTTTACGCCATGTCGTTGGTCGAGAGTAGACTCCTCCTTCGTCGGAGTGACGGCACTGGATGAAGCAAACCCGCAATAGACAGGAGGCAACCAAACCAAAAATAAACGCCGCGAACCGGAACAATAAATCATAAACAAAAAACCATCCCGCATTGGGCTGGAGTAACCAAACAAAAAAAACCATCCCGCATGAGGCGGGAGTAACCAAACCAAAAACCAAACCACAAACAAAAACATATAAATGTGAAAATACTACTCACCCACCCAGGTACACAATACGCTCCACGGCTTGCCGCAGCCCTGCATCAGCAGGGACTGCTGTATAAATTTGCCACGGGTATTGCCTTTGGGGATGAGCCGGAAAGCAGGTTATGGAAAATAGCGCGCTTTTTGCAAAAAGAAAAAACCTTACTGAAACGAGTGGTGCCAGGATTGCCGGCTAGTAAACTGCACCTGCAACCAATTAAGGAAGCACTGGCTATTTTCCGGCATCAGGTGCTTGGGCAAACCAACGATCAGGTTTTTTTTCCTCGCAACAAAGCTTTTCAGCAGCAAATTCCGCAAAATCTTATTGATGCCGCCGATGCGGTCATTGGGTTTGATACAAGCAGTTGGATACTGGCGGAGCGTTGCCGCAAAGCAGGCAAGCCTTTTATCCTCGATGTAAGTATTGCCCACCCGCTTGCCAAGGAAAAAGCTTTTGCCGAATTACGGGAAAAATATCCCGAATGGGCTGCCGAACTCGCCCCTAAACTTCCCCGAAATATTGAGGTGGAACTGCAGGAAATAGAAATGGCCGACCATATTGTGGTTGCTTCTTCCTTTACCAAAAAAACCTACACTGATCATGGGGTGCCGGCGGAGAAGATCAGCCTGAATCCTTATGGGACGGATTTAGGGAGAAGGGAAACGGGAGAAGTGAAAAGTGAAACGGGAGACGGGAGAAGGGAAAACGGGAGAAGGGAAACGTCAGAAGTGAAAAGGGAAAACGGGAGAAGGGAAACGGGAGAGGTGAATAGTGAAACGTCAGAAGTGAAAGGGGAAAATGGGAAAGGGGAAACGGGAGAAGTGAAAGGGGAAACGGGAGAGGTGAAAGGGGAAACGTCAGACGGGAGAAGGGAAAAAGTGAAAAGTGAAACGTCAGAAGTGAAAGGGGAAACGGGAGACTGGAGAAGGGAAAACGGGAGAAGTGAAACGTCAGATGTGAAATGGGAAACGGGAGAGGGGAAAAGAGAAACGGGAAATGTGAAATGGGAAACGTCAAATGTGAAAAGGGAAACATTAGACGGGAAAGGCGAAGCAGAATTCGGGGAGCGGGGGATAACCTTCCTCTTTTTTGGCGCGCTATCGGCACGAAAGGGTTTTCCCTGGCTCTGTGAAGTATGGCGGTCTTTTTACAAACAAAATCCCCATTGCCGTTTATTGGCTGCGGGCTACGATTTTCGGCCTGCTGTTTATGAGGTGCCGGAGGGTGTGGAAGTACTCGGTGCCATACATCCAAGCGACCGGGCCGCTTTGTTTGCCGCTGCCGATGTATTTGTTTTCCCGAGTTTTTTCGAAGGTTTTGGGCAGGTAATCCTTGAGGCGATGGCTTGTGGCTTACCCGTAATAACCACCACCGCTACCGCCGCCCCCGATCTATGGACTGCCGGAAAAGCGGGTTTGATGGTAGAACCTGGCAACAATAACAGTTTGCTCGAAGCACTCCATTTTTTCGTTGAAAACCCGCAAGCCACCATCATCATGGGTGCCGCCGCCCGTCAATCTGCACAGGCTTTTACCTGGGAGGCTTATGGGGAAAATTGGAAGAGGATTCTCACCTCCCTCACCTCGGGTGAGGAGCGGGGGTGAGGGAGGCTAGGGGTGAAGGAAAACATTGCATACCTTATCCCTTATTAAATAATTATCAAACACACCAAACGCTGGCAATCAGGCATCCTCCCACGCAGGGGGTCAGGCACTAAAAGCTGGCCATCAGTCGTACTGATGCACAGGGGCACCCCTCTCCTTCGGAGAGGGGAAGGGGGTGAGGGAAGGGGGTGAGGAAGGTGAGGCAAGAGACTTAAATCCACAAAAAAAACCGCCCCTGCAGAACAGAGACGGCTTTCCAAATCAAAACTTAATTATTGTTTTACAAAACGTTGAACTTGAATATCAGTACCAGACTGAACCTTCAGGAAATAAACCCCACTGCCCAATCCACCAAGATTGATGCGTTGGTTGCCAGAGCCAGCAACACGCTCAGTTCGCACCGCACGACCTAACAGATCGGAAATGGTAACGGTAGCAGTTTGACTTGCATCCCAACCATCAAGGCGGAAGTTCAATGTGTTTGTGGCAGGATTACCTGCAATCACCAAACCTGTATTTCCAGCTATCAAATTGAGTTTAACTACGGGTGAATAAGCAATAGCTCCATCTTTGTCAATTATATGCAAACGATAATTTATATAAGGTAAACCATGATTGACAGGAACATCTTCTACCTTATAAGTAGCAGGCGATGTTTCTTTTGCAAACACAGTCGTTTTATATTCCCATCTGCCACTGTTGGTATTTTGTTGCATCAGATCATACTGCTTTACATTCACTTCTGTGGTGGCTTCCCAGCTCAGGATAGCCGTTTTCTTTTGCATAACTCCCTGGAAATAACCCAGTTTAACGGGAAGGATCACATTGCCCAACTGACCACGGATTTCTCCACCAGGAAATGTAGAAGAGTGAATATTAATATAAAGCAACCCATTGATAAAGGCTTCTACCACATCAGGTGCAAGCACCGCACTACCTGAGGCAGTACCTGTTTGGCTTGCCGTATTGGTAAGATTCATAACCACCCCCCCATTGATACCTATAGCACCGCGGTGCAAATGCGAAGCCGTACTATTGGCAACCAACCCCTGAAAATTGCTCGTAACATAAGCTTGTCCGGTAACTTTATCAACGAGCACGGTGGCCAAACCCACTGCAGTAGTGGCGGCAGCAGGATTTTCCTGTAATCCTGTAGGAATAGCCTGCGAAAACTGTGCTTCCCCGGCAGTAGTGGGTTCAAGTTGCGTGCGAATTTCACCAGCAGTTAAATTATTGCTGTGGATGTTTACATACATATTTCCTGCAAGCAATATGGCTTCATTGGCTTCGCTTAGGGTTGCTTCAGCACCTACTGTACCAAAGTTTCCACCTGTATTAATCAGGTTTACTGCTACACCACCATTCACTCCGGCAGCTCCCAAATGAATATGAGATACCGTAACACCGCTTGCAATACCCTGATAGTCTCCTATCAATTCGAGGAAATTAGTTTCTGTATTATACCTTACAATAACAGTTCCGGTTCCGGTAGATGCATTGGCAGGAACTGATTTCGTTCCGCTCAATCTTCCACCTAAAAAACGCTGCAAGAAATAGGGAATCGTTTGTCCTCTCAATTCACCACCGGGGAAATTAACCGAATGCACATTTACATAACCATGCCCTTTTTCAAGGCTATCCGCCTGATTAACGGTCATTGTTCCGGCACCGTGTAAAGTTCCACTGATACCGCCGCTATTGGTGAGTGTCAGGGTTACACCACCGTTTACACCAATTATACCCTGATGTATATGCGAAACGGTAACATTGGCAGAAAGGTTGGTATAACTTCCTGTGAGGTATACCATTCTAGTGGCTCTGTTTAAAAGAATGGCTGCACTACCCGTTCCTTGTGAGTTGGAAGGCATAGGCTCTTGTGCTCCCTGCAAACGGGCATTTAAGAAAACAGCATCCGCTTCGGGAACGGCAGTTAACTGCCCACGCAATTCTCCGCCACCAAAACTTGTACTATGCACATTTACATAGGCATTGCCTGCAAATAAGGCAGCTTCCTCCGCTGCATCCACAGTCTCAGCGCCGGTTAGGGTACCACTATTGCCACCGGTATTGGCAAGGGTAAGGAAAACGCCCCCATTAACACCTGCTGCTCCGGCATGTATATGCGAAACGCTAGCGGTACCGGTCATGCCCCGATAATTGCCATACAATTCTGCCACTTTGGTAGAGGTATTTAGCTTTACAATAGCTACCCCTGACCCAGCGGAGGCATTGGCAGGTACTTCATTGGCACCCGATAATTCCGTATAAAAATAGCGAAGCTGGCTTTGCGCAGTCAGCACCATCAAAAATGTAATAAAAGAAAGTAAAATTTTTTGCATGATAGATGTTTTAATTTAATAACTTTATACGTTAAAATAAACACTGCTTAATAGGTAATGTTTACGATTTAAGGAAATTTGCAACAAATTCCTATTTAAATACGAATCCATTAAACAATAAACTCCAAGATAAGCGATAATTATCGGATTCAAGCCTTATAATTTCTTATTTATACATTCACCTAGTCAAGGTTTATTGTGAAAAATATGAAAATGCTCTAATGGTTTGCATTATGCAAACTGCAAAAAAATTATTTTAAGAATATCGGGCATCAGTAAAAAAGCGAATTAAAGTTTTGTCTTTAGCACCTGAATCTGCTCTTTGTACCAACTGGCAAAACTGCCTAAAAGAATCTGCTCTCTTGCCTGCCCCATCAGCCACAAGTAAAAACTAAGGTTTTGAAGAGAAGCGAGTTGCAAAGCCAATATTTCATTGGCTTTAAATAAGTGACGCAGATAAGCCTTGCTATAATAATTACTCACCCCATTATCAAGTGCTTCATCGAGAACAGAAAAGTCCTTTTCCCACTTTTTATTATCAATATTGATAACCCCCTTGCTGGTAAAAAGCATGGCATTGCGGCCGTTGCGGGTGGGCATCACACAATCAAACATATCCACCCCATAGCTTATACACTCCAGCAAATCCCAGGGTGTACCAACCCCCATCAGGTAGCGGGGTTTTTGCCAAGGCAGATGTTCGCAACTCCAGGCACAGTATTCATACATCATTTCCGGAGGTTCGCCTACACTCAAACCGCCAATGGCATTGCCCGCTGCATTTTTGCTGCTGATAAATTCAGCCGATGCTTTACGTAAATCTTTATAGGTACCTCCCTGTACAATGGGAAAAAGATTTTGATCATAGCCATATTTGGGCTCCGTGGTTCCAAGGTGTTGGAAACAACGATCGAGCCAGCGATGGGTCAGGTTCATGCTATTGAGTGCATAGGTGTACTCACTCGGATAAGGCGGACACTCATCAAAAGCCATAATGATATCCGCTCCAATGGTTCTTTGTATATCCATTACTCTTTCCGGGGTAAAAAGGTGTTTGCTCCCATCGATATGGCTGCGAAAGGTGACGCCTTCTTCCTTGATTTTCCGCTGGGCAGCCAGCGAAAAAACCTGGTACCCACCGCTATCGGTGAGGATGGGATGATGCCAGCCATTAAAATGATGTAAACCACCTGCCTGTTCAAGCACTTCCAATCCGGGGCGCAGGTATAAATGATAGGTATTGCCAAGGATGATCTGTGCTTTGATGGTATCAGTCAGTTGCTGCTGTGTAATGGCCTTTACCGTACCCACAGTACCTACCGGCATAAAAATAGGCGTTAGAATTTCACCGTGATCGGTGGTTATTTTACCCGCTCTTGCCTTGGTATGAAGGTCGGTATGTTGCAATTGAAACTGTAATGACGCCATACGGCAAAAGTAAGATCGCTATGGTAAATTACAGAGGATGGTTTTGTTGCGGATCAAACCCCTTAGTTTTATGGGCAATAACTACATTCCTCATGTTTAAAAATATCTCAAAAATTCAGTTTCAACTCATTCGATTGGGCGTTTACATGCTATTGTTTAGCGGATTTCAGCAAGAGGCAAAATCTCAAACGGCACCTACTACAGTCCGGGAGCAAAAGTTTAACCGGTTAGCTCCCAAAATGACCTATCCTTTGATAAACGCAGGTCCTATGAGTGGTGTACTGCCGATAGAAGGCATAACCAATAGCCCGGATACCAAAAAAGAGGTTCGATTACTATTTGACTTTACCCAATCCACCCCTTCAGGTATTCAGGCCGAAGAAATCAATCCGGGACTACTCGAAGTTGCCCGGGTGATAAACCTGCATGCCGCCGCAGGCTATGACCCTAAAAAAATAAAGTCGGTTATTGTATTTCATTCCGGCTCCATTTTATCGATCATGAATGCCGAATATTATATGGAGCAATATAAAAAAACCAATCCCAATCTTGAGCTTTTAGAAAAACTTCAAAAAGCGGGAGCCACTATGGTGGTTTGTGGCCAAAGCCTTGAACTACGGGACTTTAAATCAGCGCAGCTTGTAAAGGGCATTGATGTAGCCCTTTCAGCCAAAACAACCCTGACCAAATACCATCAGGCAGGATTCTTTACTTTCGAGATCAAAACGGCGAACTAATAAAAGCATAGCAGCATGATTCATTTTAATAAAATTTGTTGATGATATACTCTAGAAAAATATGGTTGCTCAGCGGTATATTCCTGTACTTTTCAGGTATTGCTCAAATAAATACTGGACTGCAAACAAGCGGGCCAGACAACGGGAGCCTGCTTATTTGTGGTGGCGGGGCTTTGGGATCTGATATTTGGGAAAAATTTGTTGCACTGGCCGGGGGAGAAAATGCAAGAATCGTAGTGATCCCAACAGCGCTTGGCGATGATATTTCCGGAGCAAATGGAACAGTTAATACCTTGAAGAAAACAGGGGCGGCCACCGTAACTATTTTACATACCACTGATCCTAAGGAAGCTTCAAAACCTGCATTTTATGCGCCTTTACAAAATGCGACCGGGGTTTGGTTCAGCGGAGGAAGACAATGGCGCATTGTGGATGCTTATGGGGGTACCGCTACCCAAGGTGAAATTGAAAAAGTATTGGAACGCGGGGGTGTTATCGGAGGAAGTTCCGCCGGTGCTACCATTCAAGGTTCCTATCTTGTACGGGGCGATACCCGAGGCAACACCCTGATGATGGGTGACCATACGGTTGGATTTGGCTACCTTAAAAATGCAGCTATTGACCAGCATGTCATGCGACGCAACAGGCAATTCGATATCATCCCGGTTATTGAAAAATACCCGGATCTGTTGGGAATTGGTATTGACGAAGGCACCGGAATACTGGTTCAGAAAAATACACTGGAGGTGGTAGGCAAATCCTATGTAGCTATTTATGATGCCAGTGAATGGAAGACCCAAAAGGAAAAAACCGGAAAAGTGAATCAGCCATTTTTCTTTTTAAGCCCAGGACAGCTATTTGACGTAGGACAGCGCAAACTGATGGATCGGAGAAGTGCTCCGGTAGCAGATTGAGTGATCAGGGAAAGGGAACGAACATTCATGTTATAAAGGGTGCCTCTAAAAACAAAGCCTTACGCAAAAGATTTTGTCTTTTACATAAGGCAAGGTTTATTTGAAATTATCCCTATTTTTTTAAACGGACATAGGACTCCACAGACTTCGTTCCGTTGGGATAGTTGATGGTTTGGATGTATACATCCGGTCCATTCATATCTATATTAATATCAAATGCCTGTCCCCGTACCTCTGCAAAAGTACTGGACATCATATTCTCTTTAAGCTTATCGGGTCCCACCATTTCAAAGGTACCATATCCAATACCAGTGCGCTTTTTACCCAAACTATCTGTATATGTATTTCCCCAGATAAAATATCCCGACCAAAAAGCTTTGTATTGTGTTTGCTCGATATTTACGGTATCTGTAGCGGTAATCTCCATTCGTTTGTCCAAACGCCATGAGCCATCCAAAGAAGATTTCGCCCCGGTTCCAACCCGCTCATAGTCTTCTTTGAGGGTATATTTGGATCCCCGGGCGGTTGTCATTTCAGGAATAGTTTGCACATATCCGGTCGGGGTTTGTTCAATGGTGAGAATAAAGCTGGATTCGGCATCATAAATCATAGTATCCCGGGCACTGTAAACCACATTCTCAATAAGTGTATCATGGTTTATTCCATAAGAACCAATTCCAAAACCACTGATAGAATCCTCGCTATTCCAATTGGCGTACATCATATATTCATCGGTATAAATTTTCAACTGATTCCGGTTGGTATAAGTGGTATCTTCCGTATCACTTTTAACCGAATTGGAAATAATCTTGTAAGTCCCGATCATATTAATGTTCTCCGCTTCGGGATTGCCCTTGCAGGCAAAAAATACAATGGCAACAAAGGGAAGTAAACTTTTCATGGTAAAATTTTTCTGATGAATTAAAATACGGTAATACATTTTGAAAAGATGATAAAATGGCAAAAAAAATTGTCCATTAAATATAAACAGAATATATCATAAATCATAATTTCCGGGTATTCTTTATTAAACAAAGTCATTTGCCATCCTTAATTGAGGAGATTTCGTCTGTCAGGATTCACACTTTTTTATCTCTTTTGTTAAACCTGCCCGCCATTCCCTACTTTAGCCCGATGAAAAAGATAATTGCCCTGTTTTATACACTGCTTTTACTTACACCGTTGCTTATTGCTCAACAAGGGGATCCCAAATTAACTGAAATCTGGAACCCTGTCCCACCTATGATCTTACCGGGAAACACAAATTATGATCCTCCTTCAGACGCCATAAAGCTATTTGATGGCAAGGATCTTACTCATTGGGAATCCATGAACAGTCAAGCTGTCCTATGGACGCTGGCAGATCAGACAGTAACGATAAAGCCCGGTTCGGGCAACATACAATCCCGTGAACGCTTTGGAGACTGTCAATTGCATATTGAATGGCGCACCCCTGCGACTGTAAAAGGCGAGGGACAGGGTCGGGGCAATAGTGGTATCTTTTTTATGGGGCTTTACGAGGTTCAGGTGCTTGACAACTATGGCAATACCACCTACAGTAACGGACAGGCAGGCAGCATTTACAAGCAACATATGCCTTTGGTAAATGCCTCACGCAAACCCGGTGAATGGCAGGCTTATGATATTTTGTTTACGGCACCTGTATTTTATGTAGATGGCCGGGTAAAATCCCCCGCAAAAATCACCGCGTTTCATAATGGGGTATTGGTACAATATAATGCGGAGGTATGGGGAAAAACCGAATACATTGGTATAGCCAAATATGAAAAACATGCCGAAAAACTCCCGCTTGTACTTCAGGACCATGGAGATATGGTAAGTTTCCGGAACATCTGGATCAGAGAATTATAAGATTGGACTGAAAATGATACATTTTATCAATTTACTCCTGCGTATCAGCATATTTCTTGGTTTTTATCCATTAGATGCTTTTTCAAAAAAATTCAGAAGGGTCTAATTATGCCGTACCCCTTCTTTTACCCGAAAAACATGTAGGATATAAGGGAATACAGCATCCATGGTTTCCTCGGCCCCGCGTGGGCTACCTGGTAAAGTAATGATCAGGGAATCTTTAGCAAAACCGGCCACTCCCCTGCTTAACATAGCATACGGAGTTCTTTGCTGCCCATAATCTCGTGCCGCCTCCATCAAACCGGGTACATCCCGCTCAATCAACGGAGAAACGGCATCGGGAGTAACATCTCTTGGGGAAAGCCCGGTGCCCCCTGTAAAAAGAATGAGTTGACAACCTTGTTCAATCAATCTTTTAGCGGTAGCCTGTATCAAATCAAACTCATCGGCAATCGCTTCCCGAACAGCGGCTTTTAATCCGTACTTTTCAAGTCTTTTGGCAATTACATCCCCACTTTTATCAGGATTCAATCCCTTGCTTACACTATCACTGCAAGTAATGATGGCACAGGAAACAGTATCCGGATATTCGTATTTGATATCGCTTTTGCCCCCCTTCTTTTTTTCCAAACGGATATTGCAAATTTCAATTTCTTTATCAATTGGTTTAAGCATATCGTATAGGGTAAGGGCCACTACCGATGCGCCATGCATAGCTTCTACTTCCACCCCGGTTTTATATACCGTATGCACTTCCACTTTTATCAAAATCTCTAGGCCTTTTATTTCGTGGCTGATGGCCGTATATTCTATGGGTAAAGGGTGACAATCCGGAATGACTTCATGGGTTTTTTTAACCGCGAACAAACCGGCAGCCCGGCTGAATTCAAATACATCCCCCTTGGGTACCTGCCTGTTTACAACCGCATCTATTGTTTCCTGTTTTGAAACCCGCACCGTTGCAACGGCAATGGCTTGTCGCAAGGTGGTTGATTTATGTGTGATGTTTACCATTTTACCCCCCAAAACCCTGAAAGAGTGCTTTTTGCTTTAAATATAGATAAACAGCTTATCGTATTTAAAACTTGATTAAAAAATATGAACCTATCCAAACCCCTGAAAGAGGGCTTTTTGCTTTAAATATCATAAAAAGCTTATCGTATTAAAACTTGATTAAAAAAAAATGAATTTTTACTATTTCCCTGTCCATCGGTGCAAAAAGGACTTTTAAACTTTAAGTTATATTAGATAATTAACTTATTTCAACCTATTAAACCATCAACCGCCAATCCCCCCTTTTTAGGGGGTTAGGGTTTATTCACCTTCCACTGATGGCCATCTGCAAATAACTCTTTACCCCAAACGGGCAACTCTGCCTTGATCCTTTCTACGAGCTCATTACAAGCTTCTATAGCAGGCTTACGATGTGCAGAGGAGGTAAAGACAAACAAACAAATTTCGCCAACCGGAACCACCCCGAGGCTATGATGTACATGCAAACAGGTCAGCGGATATTTAGCAAAAATATCTTCGCGGATGGCATGCATTTTTTCTAAAGCCATCTCTTCATAAGTGGTATATTCAATGGCTTCCACAGGCTTGCCCTCTATTTCATCAGCTCTTACCTGCCCAAGGAAAATGCTGTGCCCGCCTATCTTGTGATTGGTAGCGTGCTTTTGAATACTATCCCCAATAAAGGAAGCCGGAATAGCCCCTTGTGTAAATATATTTTTAATTTTTCTTACCTTTTCCATAGATATACGTTTTTAAATTAAGGAAGCAATACCCCCTTTGAGGCTAAATGCTTTGGTTTGCCCTTTGTACTTTTCAAGATACCAGGTTGCGACTTGTAAACTTCTTTTACCCGATTGACAGACAAAAATAAAAGCATCAGACCGCGGCAATTCAACCCCGGAAAAAATATCTTCCATGGGTATTTTTATATGATCCCAATGAGGCAGCTCAGGATACTCCTGTAAACCCCGCACATCAATCAATTGAATGGATTCTTTATTGATTTTTTCCTCTACTTGCTCTTTATCGAGTTCCAATACATTTTCCCTTATTCCGCATAACCATTGATAATTAGTATTTTGAAAATCGCTTACTGTTTTAGGAACAAGCGCATCGCTATCCGATCTTTTATGGAGCTGCCACGTATTCATTTGATTCGTCAAGGCATGGTACGTTAGCAAGGATCCGGAAAGGCTTTTCCCCACTCCAGATAATAACTTAATTGCCTCATTGGCCATCAACGAACCGATGATACCCGGCAACACGCCAATCACCCCCGCTTCAGCACAATTCAAAACCTCTCCTGCAGCAGGCGGTTGTGGAAACATATCGCGGTATTGAATACAATGCCCCTCTTCGACAGAAGGCACATTGAATACCGCAACCTGTCCTTCGAATTGGCTGATGGCACCAAACACAAGGGGGATTTGCAACAGCACACAGGCATCATTGACGAGATAACGGGTGGCAAAATTATCTGACCCATCTACTACTAAATGGAAACCCCGCATCATGTTAATGGCATTCTCCGAAGTAATATCCTCATCAAAAACTTTATACCCGATATTTGGGTTCAGCGCTTTAAGTTTCAAAGCAGCAGTGGAGGCTTTCGGTTTGCCAATATCTTCCATGCCAAACAACACCTGCCTGTGCAGGTTTGTAAGGCTTACCAAATCGCCATCCGCTATACCTATGCACCCCACGCCGGCAGCAGCGAGGTATTGTAAGACAGGGCACCCCAAACCTCCCGCTCCTATCACCAAAACCGAAGCGGATAGCAATTTGTGTTGTGCTACATCGCCCCAACCCGGCAAAATAGTTTGTCGCTGATAACGGATATATGTTGGATCCTGCTTCATTTTTATCCTCCTGAAAATGGTGGCATTAAGGCAATATGATCCTCTGCAGACAAGGAAATATCTCCCTCTGCCATTTTTTTATTAACGGCCACCATATACCCGATTGCGGACATAGATGGATATTTTTCTCCAAGCCACTTTTTTAATGCTACTACAGAATCTACATCTGAAACATCCAAAGAGGCTACTCCTGCTAATTCCGCCAATTGTCCAAAAAATTTTACTTTCATTTTTCCCTCCTTTTAATCCTCTGCAACTTATACCTCATATAACTATGCCGTTGTAAAAACCAGTTTAAAAGATGCAACCAACAAAACAATGGCTAATGAATACTTGAGTATATTCTGATTGAAACGGATGGAACCGAGGTAGGCACCCCCAAGTCCTCCGATAAAAGCAATAATTACGAAATAAATCATATTGCCGCTAAAAGTAACCCCTGTGGTCAATTGTCCAAGCAAACCCGATAGCGAATTAACAAAAATAAACATGGCACTGATGGCAGCCGTTTGCTTTTGGTTGGTCCACATCAGCAGCAACAAGATGGGAGAAAGAATAATGCCTCCGCCAATACCAATCAAACCGGACAACAAACCTATAACAGCCCCTACAACTAAGCTTAACAGAATGCCCGATGATTTTAAATCCTCCTCTTTTACATTGGGTTTAAATAAAAAACGCAATACCGGCAATAACAATAAAAAGCCAAGGATTTTTTTATAAACTGAAGCATCCATTTGCACCATCCCTCCAAGAAAAGCAAACGGAACAGACGCTAATGCCAAAGGCCAGAAAATAGACCATTTAAAATGCCCGCCCCGGTAATACTGAACAAAAGCGGTAAGCGAAACAAATAAATTCAGCAACAAAGCCGTTGGCTTCATTACTTCGGGTGCCATACTAAAAATAGCCATTAAAGCAAGATAACCACTTGCGCCCCCATGCCCCACCGAAGCATATAAAAAGGCTACTATAAAAAGTAAGAAGTAAAAAATATACAGCGTATCCATATATCTGAAATTCTTTTTAAATAATATGAATGGTTACTTCGTACCCGGTGTTTAAAACTTCTACATCAGCCGGAATTTCGATCAGACAATTTGATAAGGCGAAACTATTCAGTTTGTACGATTCCTGCCCGGTAAGCAATTGTACTTTTTTATCCTGATACAGCCCTTTGAGAAAATGGGTAAGGCCCGGAGCCTTTTTATAATCTCCTACGAGTAGTACCTTTTCTGTTTTCAAAGATAATTTTTGTACGGATAATTTTTCCAAAGCCGGCAACACATATTGGTAAAAACAGATAAGTACAGAAGCTGGATTTCCAGGCAATCCAAAAACCAGTTTATTACCCTTGCCGCCAAAATATAAAGGTTTGCCAGGCTTCTGCTTTATTTTATGAAAAACCTCTGTAACTCCACACATGTCAGCAGCCTTTAGTGTAAAATCGTAATCCCCTACACTTACCCCACCGGTCAACAAAACCACATCACTGTTTTCCAGCGCCTTTTCGAGAGCTGTAGCAAGCTTCTGAACATCATCCCCGCATAAAAACACATCCTGCGGCGGCATATGAATGGCATCAAGCGCAGCTTTTAAGGCATAAGAATTCGCTTCAAATACTTTGCCATATTCAGGCTTTTCACCGGGTGTCTGCAATTCGTTACCGGTAACAACCATAGTGATGCGTGGAGAAGGAACCACTCCAATTTTATCCAGACCCATACCAGCTATAAAACCTATTGCCGCCGGTGTAAGTTTACTCCCCTTTGTAATGGCAAGCGCTCCTTGTTTGATTTCGCTACCAGCGGGACGTACATTATCACCAGTCTTTAAGCCAGCGGATTCCGAAAACAGCAACTTACCCTCCACCCTTGCTTTCTCCTGCATCAAAACGGTATCAGCCCCATCCGGCACGGGTGCTCCGGTAAAAATACGTACAGCCTCCCCATTTTGCAATACCAACTGCTCCTTACTGCCAGCCGCCATTTCGCCGACAACCTGATAGGAAATCCCCTCATCCGGTATCCAGGAAAAGGCATAACCATCCATACTCGATTGCGGGAAGGCTGGAATATCAAAAGGGGCAATCAAATCATCAGAAAGAACCTTGCCTGCAGCTTCTGCCAAGGACAAAATGCTGCCTTGGAGGGTGACAGTCTGTTCCAAAATCAACTGCTTTGCTTCTTCCACTGAAATCATATATTTTTTTCCCATAGTACTTTATTACAAATTGTTAGAATTATAGTTTCCCAAAATCCCAATTTAAGGTACAATAATAAGGGTTTGCGAAAGGTGTCGGGAGCCTGAATAAGAGTTATTAAAAAACAAATAACCTTATTGCAAAAAGGCTGATTGATTCATACTCTCCACTAAAGTATATTATCCACCAATAGAAATCATACTTCTGTTTTTAAGGGTAGAAGTATCAATACTTTCAAAGTCAGTGGTAAACTGTCCTCCAAGGGCTTTTTTCTTATCCAATACCGATGCATAAATGAATGGCATAATATCTTCTCCATTGCGATGGGCTTCAAGTAAATTGACTTCCTCCTTTGAGAATAAACAGTTTTTCATTTTGCCATCGGCGGTTAACCGCAACCGGTTGCAATCGCCACAAAAGGGAGATGTCATGGTACTGATTACTGCAAAGGTTCCTTTGTGACCGGGTACTGTATATTTTTTTGCCGTGTCATGCTTTTCTCTGTCCAAAGGAATCACATCAAATTCAGTCCCTGCCATTTCAAGAATCTGTTGCCAGGTAACCACTTTATTGCTGCTCCATTTATTACCACTGAAGGGCATAAACTCAATAAAACGTACATGAATCGGGTAGTCTTTAGTCCAACGGATAAAATCATTTACCTCGTGATCATTCAGCCCGTTCATCACCACCATATTCAATTTTACATGAAAACCCCGATCCATCATCAAGTGGATGTTTTCAAGCGTTTTGTCAAATTGATTTCGCCGCGTCATCAACTGAAATTTCTCAGCATTTAGCGTATCGAGGCTGATGTTGAGCGAACTTATGCGTGCATTTTCCAATACCTCAGCAAACTCATGCAACCGGGTGCCGTTTGTGGTAAGGGTTAGCTTAACGGGTAACTTCCCCAGCCTTTCAATAATATCTGCTGCATCTTTTCTTATCAATGGCTCCCCGCCGGTAAGCCTGATTTTATTAACCCCTGCTTTTACGAATTGTGTTGCAATGGCTTCAATTTCATCTGCCTGCATCAAACGACTTACGGGGGTAAATTCATAATCCTCATCGGGCATACAATAAAAGCAACGAAGATTGCAATTGTCCGTAAGGGAAATACGCAAATAATTATGTACCCTGCCAAAAGTATCTACCAGTGGCGGCACTGAATTCTTTTGTACTGATGTAATCAGGCTATTCTCCATGTGGCTCATATCCATTTATTTTTAAGCAGCAATCCGTTAAGATACAGGCTGCTTTTGCATCATTAAAGTTTTATAATCCGCTTCTGTGTCAATGTCAACTCTCCCTGCTTCAAAAGCAATAGAAGCGACATCATTCGGGTACTGTTTTATTAATTTCCTAGCTCCTGTATCGCCTTCTAATTCTAATAATTTATCAAAAACCTGTTTTGAAAAAATGGCGGGAGTACCCATTTTTTCATCGTAAGCAGCAGCTACCATGGCTTTGCCTGAAGCCTGCTGTTGCTTTAGCAATTTTACCAAAATATCCTTTTCAATAAATGGCTGATCACAGACCAGAAAAAACGCACCATCCATTTCGGGATATTTTTTTAACATAAACCGCAAACCCTTCTGTAAGGTAGATGCCATTCCCGATCCCCAATTCTCATTCCTTATTACCAAAATATCTTCTCCAAATGCAAGACTGCCCGTGGTTTCCGCCCTTGCTCCCAATACTACACAAACAGGACCCAAAGCAGTCTGTTCCGCGACGGCAACCGTATGCTGCAGCAATGTAGAACCCTCGTAAGGCAGGGCTTGTTTAGCTCTGCCCAAACGGTTGGAAGCTCCTCCGGCCAATACAATAATTACAGGCTTGCTGATATGGTACGGCTCAAATATCATATTTTCAAAAAATGTTGGTCAATCATGGTGTCGGTTCTTGTGTGAATGACCTCGCTCTTATTTCGAAGCGAAGTTCCTTTTTTATCATTTAAAACCCCCATAATTTCAGCCAAAACAGAAAGAGCAATGTCTTCCGCAGTTTCCGCACCGATTTCTAACCCTACCGGGCCATAAATAGTTGCTTTTTGTGCATCAGTTACATGAATCCCTGCTTCTTTCAATTCATCGAGCATCCTGTCTAGTTTCTTTTTGGGCCCAAGCATCCCGATATAGCGCACCTCTTTTTCCAATAATGCCCTCAACATAGCAAGGTCGTAATTGTAATTATGCGTCATCAAAACAAATACAGTCCGATCATCCACAGGGATATGTTCGAGTACTTTTTCAGGTTTACTCACCAAAACCTGACAGGCACTTGTAAAACGTTCGGGTTTTGCATGGGTATTGCGGCCATCTGCCACTCTTACATCCCAACCGAGTACCTCACCCATTTGCATCATGGGAATGGCATCATTGCCTGCCCCCACAATCACCAACGATATTGGTGGTGGCAGGTACTCAATAAATGCAGTTACTTCAAAAGCCTCTTCCAGATATTGTTTAAAGAATGACTTTTTCTGAAACATTGCCTGCTTCACATCTTTCAAAATCCTTTCACGTAATTCAGTATAGGGAATGCGTCCACTGATATTGCCATTTTCCTCCATTAGCAGACAAGTACCCGGCTGTGGATTTTTTTTATTTTCCAAGGAAAACAAGGTGACCAACACCGATTGTTGTCTCAGAGCAACCGCCTTTCGCAAAAGTTGAATGGGATTATCTGCCTTTCCCGGATGAATGGGCTCGAATAGCACTTGAATAACCCCGGCACAACCCAACTGAATGCCAATGGTGGCATCCTCTTCGTCGTTGGTATCGTAGGTTACGAGTTTGTTTTGTTTTTGATTGAGCACTTGCAAGGCTTTTCGGAGAGCATCCCCTTCGAGACAGCCGCCACTGATAGCACCGGTTAGTTGTCCCTCATCATTCACAAGCATACGGGCACCGGGTCTGCGATAAGAAGAACCTTCCAAATGAACGACTGCTGCAAGCGCGGTTTCCTTTCCCGATTTTAGAGCTTCATCGTAGGCTTGTATAATGGATTTAATTTCTTTCATGACTTGAATTCAGGCGCTTAAAAGCCCCTGTATTTTTAAAGTTATACCTCAATTCTACTTTAGACCAATTTCAAAACGATCATTCTATTTACCTTACAAATGGCATAACATAACAATAATTTCAACGGTCAGAACTTTTTGCTAAGTTACTAAGGAAATAAAGCGAAATATGCAATAAGGCTCCGTATCGATAATACAACACATCTGTTGCAGCTTGGTTTTTTTACTTGTTATTTCATGATTTTCACTTCATCGTTTTCTTCTCAATGAGAATGCCAGTTCACTGAAAAGTGCTTGACCGTTCCTGTAGGTAATCCTAAATCAATTCAAAGGAGTGTCCTTCGCCAAAGGATAATCAACAAAATAAACCTATTGGCAACCATTCAGTCAGAAGTAATATTTATAAAATCGTATTCTTTGATATCATTTTATACTTTCAAAATTGAGAAATAAAAAATAAAAGGGTCTGAAATTCTTGTGGACCAGCATACGCCCAGCGCAAATGATCATTAGCGGACCTGCTTGCCAACAGGCAGGTTCCATCACCGCATTAGGCGGGAAGGGTGTGACAATTAAAAAAAACTACCATTAGGTGGCGCACTGAAATGAATACATGAAACAAAAAACCGGACAAATAGGCCCGGTTTTTTGTTTAACGTCTGTATCTAAAATCAAAAAGAGGTATAATCAAATTT
>JBBQXO010000092.1:0-18824 GCA_038209595.1 Chitinophagales bacterium | reverse complement strand
AGGAGGAGAGCCAACCTTGCTTTCGCAAAAAATGGACCGCGGCGTAACAGATCCCCGGTGGAATGCGGATGGCAAAAGTATTTTAGCGTTGGTTACCGATGACCGCTATCAGTACCTGGCATCTTTTGAAGCAACTACCGGGGCTATGAGCAAAATTCAAAACGGACAGGAACTTATAAATGGAGCCGAATATGGAGCGGAAAAATGGGCAGTGCAGGCTACTACCAATGCCTTACCCGATGAGATATATGCGCTTGAAAATGGAAATCTTCGCCGGCTTACCAAACATACTGATAGCTTGATAAACCTTTTAAAAATTGCAACCGTTCAAGGGGTCTCGGCCCGTGCAAAGGATGGTAATATTGTAAACGGACTTTTGTATTCTCCTGCGGGTGCCGATGGTAAAAAGCCCCTGCCCATGATTGTTTTTATACATGGCGGACCAGTTGGGCAAGACGATGCAGGATTTAATACCACAGCTCAAATTTTTGCCACAGAAGGTTACAGGGTGTTGAATGTAAATTACCGGGGAAGCTCGGGTAGGGGTATTGCCTATACCAAAAGTATTTCTGGCGATTGGGGCCACCTTGAAGTAGTTGACTTACATGCCATGGTGGACGAAATGGTAAAGCAAGGCCTGGCAGACAGTTCCAAACTAGGTGTAGGGGGTTGGAGCTATGGCGGTATTTTAACCGATTACCTGATTGCTACAGATAATCGCTTTAAGGCTGCTGTTAGTGGTGCCGGGGTTGGTTTTACCCTTGCCTTGTATGGCGTAGACCAATACATCATGCAGTACGATAATGAAATTGGACCACCGTGGAAAGCCAAAAGCCTCGAAACTTATATCAAGCTGGGTTATCCTTTATTGCATGCTGACCGCATACAGACCCCTACGCTTTTCATGGTGGGCGAAAAAGATTTCAATGTGCCACCCGCCGGAAGCGAGCAAATGTATCAGGCACTCCGCAGCCTTGGTATCCCAACCGGCTATGTGGTTTATCCCGGGCAGTTTCACGGTATTCGGGTGCCGAGTTATCAGATTGACCGCAACGAGCGATTTATAAAATGGTATAATACCTATTTAAAAAAGTAAGATTATATGAACATTATTAATCCGGCAACGGAAGAAGTGATAGTGGAAATAGATGCCGATTCGCCCGAAACCATTGCTTCAAAATACCGATCAGCAGCATTGGCACAGCCCCACTGGGCAGCCTTATCTATAGCTGAAAGACTGGCCTGCATTCAAAAATTTCATGATTTACTCCGTGTAGAAAGTGAGGCACTCGCCACCACCCTCACTGCCGAAGTAGGCAAGCCACTGAGTCAGAGTGAGGGGGAAATCAAAGGAGCACAAGGCAGGATCAGCTATTTTCTGGAAAACAGCGAAAGGGTGCTGCAGGAAGAATGGATTACCTCTTCGGGTGCCACCAAAGAAAAAATCACCTACGAACCGCTTGGGGTGATTGCCAATATCTCTGCCTGGAATTATCCCTACCTCGTGGGGGTGAATGTTTTTATTCCGGCGCTAATTGCCGGCAATGCAGTATTGTACAAACCATCCGAATTTGCCACACTAACAGGTTTGCAAATAGCCCGCCTATTGCATGCGGCAGGCGTTCCTGAAGATATATTTCAAACCATTACCGGAGCCGGATCAGCGGGCGTTACACTTTCTGAACTTCCCCTGAATGGATATTTTTTTACCGGCAGCTATGCCACCGGGCAAAAACTGGCAGTGGCTGTAGCAGGTAAAATGGTGCCGTTGCAAATGGAACTCGGGGGTAAAGATCCCTTGTACGTGATGGACGATATAGCCGACGTAAAAAAGACGGCGGCTGATGTGCTGGAAGGATTGATGTACAATGCCGGACAAAGTTGCTGTGCGGTGGAACGGGTATATGTGCAGGAAGCCATTTACGACGATTTTACAAAAGCCATCCGGGAAGAGGCAGAAAAATTATCCATCGGCGATCCAATGATTTTGGTAGGTATGGGGCCGCTTTGCCGTCCGCAACAAATACCTGTTTTGCAACAACAAGTGGAAGATGCGCTGCAAAAAGGAGCTCAAATCCTGTATCAAACGCCGCAGGTTCCGGCAAAAGGATATTATTTTCCGGTAACCTTACTAACGGAGGTAAACCACGGGATGCTTCTCATGATGGAAGAATCATTTGGTCCGGTGGTAGGAATACAAAAAGTAAAAACAGATGAGGAAGCGATCTTATTGATGCTCGATACTCCCTATGGATTAACCGCTTCGGTATATGGAGACCGTTTAAAAAGGGCTGAAATAATTATGCAACAGATGCGAACCGGTACCGTATATTTTAACTGTTGTGACCGGGTGAGCGCCACCCTGCCGTGGAGCGGCCGGGGGCATTCGGGCATGGGAAGTACTCTTTCTTTTCAAGGTATCCGGGCTTTTGTGCAACCCAAAGCCTGGCATTTACGGGGGTAAAAAATGGAATATACTTTACTGTCATCGCAGCAGCAAGAAGATAAAGTTTTCATTTTTCGATATAAAAAGCAATAGCAAAAACAGTAGAGTTCAGGAAGCGTTTAGTCCTTCTGAGGGGTTAAGCGGGTGAATTAAGAATGGTTTCGAATGTTAAGGAACCACCAATATTGAAGGGTTATGAGCATGTTAAATAAGTTGGTGTTCAGGCAAATAGATTTGTGGTTTTGGCCAAGGTTGGTGTTTATTTCAAAAAAAAATACCAAATAGAATATGAATAGAGTACATTTGCACTTTATTAATTTATTATTTTAGTTACAATGCAAGAAGGTACAGTTAAGTTTTTCAATGAGGCCAAAGGTTTTGGTTTCATTTCTCCTGCCTCAGGTGGTCAGGATGTTTTCGTTCATGTTTCAGGTCTTATTGACGAAGTTCGTGAAAGCGACAAAGTTTCTTACGAAGTTCAGAACGGAAAAAAAGGTTTAAACGCAGTAAACGTTAAGGTTATTTAATCTCAACTTATACGAGTGCAAATGGCTCCGCAACGCGGAGCCATTTTTTTTTGCCTTAGATCATACCATTTTACTTAAAAATAAGCGTTCGCTGCATGGGTGTTTATACCATCCTCTCAAAGCACCGATTATTTCCGTTCTATAACATCCGGTAACTGGCACGATCCTAACACCTGGGAAAGTTCCCCTGTTGATGATTTCAGCAGCGGAGTGTGAGTCCTGCAACGCTTTTTCCGGGTGCTAACGCCAATGGCATTAATATCAAACAAGGCCATGTGGTAGCCCTAACACAAGACCTAAGCGTTCGTCAGCTTTTTGTAAATCCTGCTGGATCGCTATCTGTTATAGTTTGTATATTAACTATACTTGAGAATTGAGAGGACTGAGTAGGTGCGCATTGCTTGCGCCCCTACGGTGCTGTTGGTTTAGCTGATACTGCTTCATCTAGTGGAGTGAGTAGGTGCACATTGCCTTGCGCCCCTACCGTGGTGCCGTTTTTATATATTTTTGGTACCTTATTGAAGCAGTTAACGTATCGATTTTATTTAACCACTGCCTGCCATCTTTCCTGATGCAATTGCCGCGAAGCATAGAATTTTTCAGAATGCCCCATCATTTCGTACATAGCTCTCTTAATTCTTTTTTCCTCTTTAAAAACCAATAAATGTCCTCTGTTTGGCAGCATACGAACCGATAAATAGTTGGTTCTGGTAATATTCTTTTTAGCAAAAACAGCATTTGAAGGGTAAATCAGGTCATCGTTTTTACCCTGAATATAAATTACCGGGGCCTGGATTTCGGACCATCTGTTTCTCATTTTTTCAAGTTGTTCTTTATGGCTGAATTTCTCCACATTGGCACTATGTAGCATGCGAGGTTGTGCCCAGGTGAAAAAAGGACTTTCCAGCAGATAACTCGCATAATAAGTTTTTTCTTCGCCAGGAGCCAATGAGGGAGCTACTAAAAGCAAGCCATCCACCAGCCTGGGATAATCCATGGCAATCCTTGAGGCAATAGATGTCCCATAACTTGCGGCTACCAATACAACCGGACGCGAACTGCGATTCAGGCTATCAAGAATTGGAACAATCATAGCAGCTTGTTTTCCCATATCGGGTTCTGGCTGGCCAAATCCGCTATATCCATACCCCGGACGATCTACCGCTATCAGGTTGGCAGCTTTCCTCAAGTTAGTATCGCTTAAAAAACGCCGATAATAATTACTGGAACTCGGAGCTCCATGAATGAAAAACAATATCGGCTTACCAGGATCGCTACCTGTACTCAGGTAACGCATGGGTCGCCCGGCCGCTTCATAGTAATTTATGTTAATTGGCAGAGATCGCGATGCAAAATAACGGAGAACTTCCTCATCGCTGCTCCTATACTGAATAAAACGATCCGCCACCATCAGACCCAATACCAAAAAAAGGTATAGACCGAGGATGCTCCATAATACAATGCGGAATATTTTTTTTGTTTTACTCATTTATAATAATTACTACTTATGACAAAAAATAGCTTCAATTCGCTGGTTCACTTTTAAAAAGTTTTCACAATTCACTTAAAAATAATGCCGGATTTAACTAAATTTTAAAAGCAGGGTGGTTTAATTGGCTTTGAGTAGCTCTTTTATATCACATTACTGCGGTTGAAATGATCTCTTCCTGTAAAATCAGAACCTTTTACCTAAGTTCGGGGTTTTTATTGGCATTCCAAAATTTCCATTTATGAAGCATTTTCTTATTCCCCTAGGGCTATTCTTTTGCATTCAGGGTTCTGCGCAATCCACCCAAAAGCCCCCCTTACATGGCCGGCATTGGATGGCGATTACAGGAAAGCCAATGGCAGCTACTGCCGGAGCCACTATTTTTAATAGAGGAGGCAATGCGGTAGATGCAGCCTGTGCCATGCTTGCTGCAACCGCAACTATGTGGGATGTGCTGAGTTGGGGAGGCGAAACGCAGGCGCTAATTTACAATCCTAAAACCGGGAAAACACTGGCGCTCAATGGAATGGGAGTAGCACCCACCGGGGCAACAGTAGAATATTTTAAAAGTAAAGGCTATGATTTTGTTCCCGAATACGGTCCGCTGGCAGCTACAACACCGGGCACGCCGGGCAGTATTTGCTATATGCTCGCCGAATTTGGTACCCTTAGTTTAAAAGAAGTTCTGGCACCCGCCATGGAAATGGCGGCAGGCTATCCTATTGAAGCCCAAACAGCCAACAGCATAGAACGCGGAAAGGATCGAATCAAACAATGGCCATACAGCAAGGCCGTCTTTTTACCCCATTCAGGAGAAAAAAGAGAAGCCCCCGAGGCAGGGGAAATTTTTATACAAAAAGATTTGCTGGAAACGCTTACCAAAATGGTAGAAGCCGAACAAAAAGCACTGCAACAAAAGAAAACCAGAAAAGAGGCGATTCTCGCTGCTTTCGACCGTTTCTACAAAGGAGACATTGGAGCAGAATTTGCAAGGGGATGTCAGGAACAGGGTGGACTGATTACCAAAGAGGATCTTGCCACCTGGAAACCGCTTTGGGAGGAACCCCTTACCACCAATTATAAAGGCATTGAGGTATACAAATTACAAAGCTGGACACAGGGTCCGGCACTTTTACAGGCCTTGAATATCCTCGAAAATTTCGATTTGAAAACGATGGGTTACAATAGTACCCGTTATCTCCATACACTTTATCAGGCCATGAACCTGAGTTTTGCTGACCGTGATTTTTATTATGGCGATCCATATTTCCCCCCGGAAGAACCCATTAAAGGATTGTTGAGCAAAGAATACGCCAAAGTAAGAGCGGCCACCATTGGTTTTGATAAAAATGATCCCTCTTCGTCTCCGGGAGATCCCTATCCTTTTGAGGGTAAAAAGAATCCTTATCTGGAAATCCTAAAGAATCGTGGTTTTTCTCCCGATGGAAAACCCAATCCTAACCGCCCCGGATTTATGCCCGCACATGATCAGCAGATAGCTTCCCGTTCTTCCTTACCTGTTGATTCGACGTATATGGAACGGCTTTGGATGGGTACCACATCGGTAATGGCGGCCGACAAAGAAGGTTGGATTGTGAGTATGGTGCCAAGCGGTGGTTGGGTGCCCGCTTGCATTGCAGGCCGCACCGGTATTGGCATGAGTCAACGGATGCAAAGCTTTGTGCTCGATGCTACCTTGGATCCGTTTAATGTTATTGAGCCGGGCAAAAGACCAAGGGTGACGCTTACCCCTTCCCTCGCCTTTAAAGATGGCAAACCCTGGCTGGCATTTGGAGTACAGGGCGGTGATACACAAGAACAAAATCTATTACAGTTCTTTTTAAATATGGTGGAATTTAATATGACCGTGCAGCAGGCGACCGAAGCCGCCAATTTCAATACCAATCAACTTTGGTTAAGCCTTGGAGGAACCACCAACAAGGACCGGCAACCCCGTCCCGGAAGTATCCTGTTGAATAGCGCAACCCCCGATTGGCAAAGAGATGAATTGCGAAAAATGGGTTACGAACTCAAGTTCAGCGACCGCACAAGCGGACCAATCAATGCCATTTGGTTTGACTGGCTGCATGGAAGCATGTGGGGTGGTAGCAGCAATCATGGAGAAGATTATGGTATTGGCTGGTAAGTATTCAGCGATGTATTGGATTTCAGCAAGAATAAACCTTGATTTTATTTGCAGAAAAAAAATTGGATTGCATTTCCGCCTACATTTGATTTTCAAACAAAATCGAAATCTTTTATGTTCAAAATCTTTTTCCCTCTTTTGCTCTGCCTGTTAGGGTATGGGGCGCAGGCAGCACTTGTACCTTTTGTAGCTTTGGTATCTAACCCATCGGAAAACAAAAAGGAAACTTTTATTTCAAAAGAAACCATTGAAAAGGTAAAAGGTAATAAGTTGAATTTCATGGAAAGGGTTCAACTAAAAATGCTCAATAGAAAACTGAAAAAGGGCAAGATTGCAGGAATTTTCCCGGAGCGCGACGACTTGACAGAAGGCTTCAGGGTTTTGCCTTTTTTGGGAGCACTTTTTACAATCGGTATTGTATATTTGATTATGTTATTTACAGCAAAAGATCGAAATGCTTTAAAATGGGCAAGTTTGGGAACAACCTTCGCATTTATCGCTGTTTCTATTATAACGTTTATTTCTTCACCTGGTAATTAATAACCTGGAATGTTTTCTGTTGATGCAATGAATTTTGCCATGGGGCTAAGCCCGTTTTGGATCAGGTAAAGCGTGTCTTCCCTTATTGTGTAACTAGTGGCAGACTGTAGCGAATGTTTTAATAGTGTTTCATTATTCATCACAGGTTCTGGACAAGCCATCTTGGTATTGGCTAATTGAGTAAACTGAATTTTTCTTCCTTTCATAAGGGCGAAGGATCCTGTTAAGGTATTACATCCTGCTGAGGCATGCACCTGCTTATCCATTTGATTTAGCAACAAATATGCTGGCTTTTGGTCAAACAAAGGTTCAATCGGCCGTCCCATCAGTTCAAAAGGGATCCAACGGGTTCCCATCAGCGGTTTCCCCTTGGGTGATGTTTCTGGCTTTTCTTCGTAAATCACTTTGGATTCCTGCACTTTTTCAGTCAGCATTCCGTGGTTATAAAAGACGGATAAAAAATATATCAGGAAAATCATAATTATTGAGTTTTATATAGCCAGTAATTTTAAAACAAACTCTCAGGAAAAATAAACAGGCAAATTATTCCTTTAGTTATCCAACATAAATAATCATTGGATAAGGGACTTATAAGCGGATATAAGGTAAAATAATATCTTTAATAATCAAAGCCAGCAACTGGAATTTCAGCCATGGATCCATCATAAATCCTCTGGAGCCTGCTGTAGTAGCTTGTTTTAGCGGGCTGTTAAAGTTTAAGAGGCAGGCTATTAATTCCCCATGCGATGGGTTAAAATCAGGCTGCAAGGGGCTGCAAGTATTGGCTCCGATGATGGATGATGATTAACAGCGGGAAAAATACAAGGCTTATATGCTCCAAGGGCAATTTTTTCTTTAATAGTTTAAAAATGAGTGGCTTTAAATGTCGATTTATAAAAGTACAAGAGGATTGGTATCAATTTTTGTCGTTTTTTTGACGTTCAACAGCTTTCATAGAGTCCATGTATTGAGTTTTACCTGATTCATACAATTATGAAGGAGTGCCATGGCTGTAAATAGGAACAGGTATTGACAATTTTAAAAAACATTAAATAATAATAGATGAAACGATTCATTGCTTGCTGCAGCTTATGTATGATTACGCTTTTTGCCGTCTTACCGGTATGTGCGCAGGAAGATTCAACGGAGGTGGAAGATTACAGCATGTTTGCAGATGCCACGGAAGTAAAACGCTATACCACTCAAAAAGTACTAAATCTTTCTGCCGCCAAGCTCTTGAGTGCGGGGCTTGAATGGAACAGCAATAGTGGCTTGCCGGTAACCAATCAATCTACTAACCAAGTGAGAAACTACACCATAAAGCCTTTGTGGATGCCCCGTATTCTTCTCAATTTTCCAGTAGTGAGCAACGATAAGCTCATCGTAAATTTGGGAGGCCAATATTGGGGCAGTCCTTACAGTATCACGGCAGCTACAGGCTCACTTCAAAGCCCTGTAGATGCTGTAGATGCCAATATGATGCATAGCATGGGAGTGGCTGTCTCTATTTTTAAACCGCTCAACGAAAAGCGTTTTTTGATATTGGTAGCAGGTGCCGACCTAAACACATCCTTTCCCAGCGGACAATCTTTACAAGGCAAAGCAATTACCATCAGTGCATCAGCCATTTACGGATTGAAAACGAGTGAACGCAATATGTGGGGCATTGGCGCAAGCCGCACCTACCGGCTTGGCAGGTTGATACACGTGCCTGTATTGCTGTGGAATAAAACCTTTAATGATAAATGGGGCGTGGAAATGGTGCTACCGGCCAAAGGTTTTGTACGCAGAAATTTTTCTTCGCAAAGTTTACTCCTTGCCGGGTTTGAACTCGAAGGCAATCAGTACCTGATACCAAATGGATTCAACAATGGTGATTTGTTTTTACAACGTGGCGAAATAAAACCAAGGTTGCAGTGGGAGCGTCAGTTAAAAAACTTTATATGGCTGAGTACACAGGTAGGTGCCCGAATAAACGGCCGGTTTAATTTTACAGACCAATATAATGGTAAAGATGCAGATGATTTGTTTAGAACATCATTGAAAACCGCACTCTATTTCAATATCAGCCTTAACTTAGTTAGTCCGTAAATGGTTTTCGTAGGGTGTATCGAAATATTGATTGCTGAAAGATTGAGCTTCTTACTTAAGTCAACTTCTCCAATCAATCTACTATTTTATAGGAATGTATTTTACTTTTTGGCAACCTGCCTCACCCAGGTATCGGTGCGGCCAAACATCGTCATGCCCATAATATAACCCCTCACATTCAATTTGCTTTTATCTTCCATAGTAATAATACAATCGTAGGTTTTGCCGTTTTTTGGATCATATATGTAACCATCAGTCCATTCTCCGTCTTTAAATTTAAAGCCCCATACGTTTACCAGCCCCAATACAGGTTTTACTCTTTTGGCTTCATCGGTATTGTTATAATCCACCTTAGGCTTTCCATTGTCCGGGTCGTTGGGCTCTTTTAGCCAAACTATTTTCCCTTGATAAGTTTCTTTTACTTTATCAATTTTTATCATTGCTGTACCTTCTCCATTTTTCCAAACTCCGGTCACATCATCCGCACTTATTTGGGCAAATAATTCCACACTTACAAAATAAAGGACAGTAAAAAGTAATAAATTTTTCATAAGTGAATTTTTTAGTCAACCACCTTGGTGGGCATTTTAATTTTTATTGAAAATCTCCAATACTCATTTGTGCCTTGCCTACTTGATTAAATAGAGACTTAAAATATAAATTTAAGAAGCTAAACTATCCAAACAAGCAAAATAATTGAAAACAAAACTAATGGCTATAAAGTAAACGCACATTCATCAGCTTGTTAAAATAATAGTATTTCACACTTATCAATCAATTTTTCTTTAGAGATGCCCTTAATTGGGTTATTTTAATCCGTGAGCAAGATATACTATTTGGATAAAGATGTATTTCTTTTTAAAGTCCCTTATATTAAATATTAAATCCGCCTCCATTCCTCGCACTAAACTCAGCCAGTTTGTCCTCAAAATAGCCTCCTCTGCCACTACCTCCAGTATCGCCTCCGGTACCAGCCAATGTTTCTTCTCCGCCGCCCCCTTCACTCAGTGCAACTATTCCCCCCACTACTACCGCAGCCCCCACTACCATCAAAGCCACCTGCCCCCAGTTAATCTCCTTTTTTTTAAGACCTACCATCGTTCTTATTTCAACCAGTTGACGATCAAGACTTGCCTTAAGTGTCGAATCCATTACAAAAGTTACAAAGGTATTTACCAATCCGGCGGCTGTAGCGTCATACGAAGTGTTTTTTGTTTCTATCAGCTTGGCTTCCAGCAATATTTGAACGGTATTGTTGATCATATAAGCATCATCAAAAAAGCCATCGAAATTCGATTTTTTCAGTTCTTCAGATCTATCCTGACTGTCTAAATATTGTTGCAATACATATAGTGCTTCTTTTACCGCGACAAATTCCGAAACCTTTGTTTCCTGCTGCAACTCTTTTAGCATGACAGGGCAAAGTATTACATAGCTTAAATAACCGTTTACCATGGCTTGCATTTTTTGCTCCCCCAATAAAAAGCCTCCGTACTTTTTTATTTTTCCGTAAACGTTTTGCTGCGCTTCTGCCTTTTTGTGGTTAATTGCATTTTCTAACCGACCAATAGTTTTTGTCAACGAATCCTCATTAATAGCGTGAACCGGAGCCCCGCCCTCATTCAATCGTTTTTTATCGTTGGCTAAAAATTGTTTGAGTTTGCCAATTAAATCAGGATTAAAATCCTTATTGGTTTCGCACCATATATCCCATTCATCCAATTGTTGCATAGTTACCTGCCCGTGTTCCAGTTGCTGCATGATGGCTTTTAGTTCTTCCATGGTATTTTGCATGGCCGGTAAAAGATGGGTTCTGATGTTTTCATTTTCCGCAGTCAACTTTTCGATTCTCGATACCCATTTTTCTTTTTCCCCATCTTCATTCAATCCCCGTGCAAGCCGGTAGGTATTGATGTAATTTAAAAAGCCCCCAAGATCCACCACATTACCAAAACATTCTTTCCACCACTTGGCCTGTTTGTCGCTATCGCTAGCCATAAGCAACAGCAGAGCCCGTCTGAGTAACAATTGTGCTGTGTCATAGTGCCCAAGCGGAATACCAAGCATCCCTTTTAATTGATGATGGCTATCAAGGTTCACGCCTTCCACCAGCATAGGTATAATGCGTTTGTTTTCCCGTTTTGCGGTATCTATTTCGGCTGCTACACCGCCACTATCCGCTGCATTACCTGTCCATAGCAACACCATTACATCACATTTTTTAATATATACATCTATCACATCCTGTATCATATCGCCTGGAAGTAATTGGTGGATATCGTACCAAACCTCGTGGCCATCGGGTTTCAGGCTTTCGTACAAATTAGTGGCAATCGATTTGTCTTTCCAGGAATGGCTGATGAAAATTTTCATAATGCTGCTTTTATGTTTTTTATAGGAATTCTCTAATCATTGGAATAAAGATAATTTGCCTTATTCATAAATGCTAATCAGGTACATAAAAAAGTAGTGCATGGAAATTTGGTTTCCCAAAATACTCCATGCACTACCAAAAAAAATTCCGGTACCTTAAATGGCGTCCTTCAATTATTTATTTATTACCCAATTCTTTCAGCAGGGTTTCTACTGCTGCCTTCAATTGCTGATCTTCATTTTTAGCAATCCAGTCGATAGCGTTATCTACAATAATGTCCGGAATGGCGGGTCCCAGTTCCTGGTTTTTATCGGTAGCTTTTGTATACCAACCCCTGAAAGGCATCCTTACGGAACTGCCATCCATCAACCCCTGTGCTCCTGTGCTGATAACCGAACCATTGGTGGCTTGCCCAACCAGTTTTCCAATACCCAACTGCTTGAAAGCATGCGAGAAAATCTCGGCATTACTGTAGCTGCCTTCATTACAAAGCGCTACGGTGGGTTTCATCCATGCGGCAAAAACAAGCCGTTCTCCTGTGGGATAATACCCTCTGAATTTTAATTTGTCTTTTTCAAGATTATCAGAAGCACCACGTGGAATGGTATAAGCGTGTTGCTTGTAATTAAGCACGGTCATCAGGTAATCGGTGGTACTGCCACCACCATTGTACCGAACATCTATAATCAATCCATCCTTTCCGTATCCGGCAACAGTAAACTCACGTTCTACCACTTCAAAGCTTGGCATATTCATCCCCTGAATATGGATATAACCTAATTTGCCATTGCTGTATTTATCTACCAATGCTTTACGGTTTTCTACCCATTCCTGATATAATGCATCGCGGATACTCCCTGCAGGCCGAATCACCACTTCTCTTTTTGTACCATCAGCACCTTTTACTAAAAGCAATACCTGTTCATTTACTTTTCCATTCAGCAGGCTGTAAAAATTAATTGCCGGTGATACCATTTCGCCATTTACCTGTTCAATAATATCTCCCTTATTGAGTTTGCTTGTCAGTCGATCGGCAGGTGTTTGCGGAATCACATGTTTTATAAGCATGCCATTGTCAGCGGGCTCAAGTTCTACACCTAGCCATCCGGTATTTACATCTTGTGTTTCGGTTCTATTGGCAGCGTTCATGCCCATGTGGCTTGCATTAAGTTCGCCCAGCATCAGGTTAAACATATCTCTCAGGTCCTCACTTGTGCTTGCAACCACACAGCGCTCTTTGTATTTGTCATGCAGTTTTTTCCAATCCTGTCCATGAAAGTTGGGGTCATAAAATCCATCCCGGATTGAGCGCCATCCTTCTTCAAAAATCTGCTCCCGTTCCATGGGATAATTGATGGTCATTTTTGCCGCATAAGGCAAAGATTCCTGTGTAGAGGATTTGACATTTAATCGGGCTAATCCGCCGCGCCGTATCATATACAAATAAGCACCCTGTGGGTCGAGTGATATGCCATAAGGACTTGTTCCTCCCTTGGTAATTTCTTTTAAATCTTCCCCATTCCATTTGATGCTGAATAAGTCGCTTCCGCGGGCCGTTGGGGTTTGTGTGGTATAGTAAAATGTTTCTCCATCATTACTTATTACTACATTACTTTCCTCGCCTATAAAAGAAGTAACCTGTACCACCCTTTCGTGGATATTTTTAAAATCGATTTCCACTTTTACCGGCTTCTTGTCTTTTTCTTTCGCGTCTTTTTTAACAGGTTCGGGTGGGCTGTCTTCCCAATCCTGCAGTTGTTTTTGCCAGTCGCTTTCTTTCAGCCATACAAACCATACATCATTGTTGCGGTTGTTACGTGCCGAAATAAAACCCAGTTTACTGCCATCGGGGCTCCATACCGGGGTGTAGTCCGTTCTTGGATGCATGCTCACATTTACCGGTTTGGCACTGCCTGAAACGGGTAGGATAAATACTTCGCGGTTAAAGTACAAATCGCTCATGCTATAGGTAAGAAATTGATCATCCGGACTCCAGCTTACTTCTCCCGGTGTGGTCCATCCTTCATTCAAAAGCATTTTTTCTGCTGAAATCTTACCCGAGCTATCGAGGTTGGCCATCAGGAAACTTTCTCTGCCCCGGCTGAATACCAGTTTCTTGCCATCATGCGAAACAACCGGATCCGCCTCATCGGCAGGGGTATTCGTTACCCGGGTTACCGCATGCTTCATCGACCAGTAAAGATCTTTCTGATCCGGGTCGGTACTTTGTACCGCATATATTTCAAAGTTGCCATTGTTGCGGTCGCTGAGAAAAAGCAATACTGAATCATTGGCCCACATTGGGGTCTGATCGCGGAATGCATGGTTGCTTACATTTACTGTTCGGCTTTTTTCCTTATTGGCTTCTTTTACATAAATTTCTCCTCTTTGCTCAATGGCAATCCATTTGCCATTGGGTGATATGCTGTAATTACCCAACCCGCTTGAATAGGATTTTGTTTCAGTGGGATCCATGCGGTCGTCAGCGGCAATAGTGATGGCTATCTTTTTCATATTGCCAGGACTGCTGCTGCTTGCACTATACAGGTTCATATCTTTCTCAAAAACCAGCATTTTGCCATCTGTTGAGATATCAAAATGGCGGATACCCTCTTCTTTTTCATTGGTCAGTTTTTGAGGTTGCCCGTTTGCTTTCCCATTTTCACCAATGGCCAACTGATACAGGTTATACGTGCCGGCTTCGCTGCTTAAGAAGAGCAGGGTACGGTTTCCCATCCATTTGGGTAAAATATCATTGGTTGTAAATCCTGGTAATTTTTCATATTTGCCGGTTTTGGTATCAAAAAGCCAAAGATCGCGGTTAGATGGTCCATTGTAATCTTCCCGGGCTACGGGGTTAATATCCCCGCGTACCAGGGCGAGGTACCTTCCATCAGGCGAATAATTTGGGTCATGACAAACCGCATTGAGCACTCTTTTTTCGGTACCGCCGTTTGCAGGCACTGCATACACTTCCAGCGGTCGTTCAATCTGCCTGAATTCGCGGGCCGTGCTAAATACGATTTCCTGATTGCCATTCCAACCGGTAACTACATCAGGGGCACTGTGGTAGGTTAATTGCGTGGCAGCTCCACCTGCGGCAGGAATGGTATAAACATCTGGATTGCCATAGCGGGTTCCTGAAAAGGCGATTGTTGTCCCATCGGGACTAAACTGTGGTCCCGATTCATAAGCGGGGTGGATGGTTAAACGGCTGGCTTTGCCTCCTGAAACAGATGCCGTCCAGATATCGCCCTGATAGGAAAAAGCAAGCTGTGTTCCATTGTTATTTATCGCCGGGTGGCGTAACAGTACATTAATATCCTGACTCCAACCCGGTAAGTTCACACATAACCCTAAAAGGACTGCTCCTGAAAATAATTTTTTATTCATAATGCTCTTTTTGGTTCGTTGCTTTCAAATATAGGGAATTGATAAAAAAGAGGCTTCCACTGTCAAAGGTTACTGATATTACTTTATTGCGAAAAGGACTTATTGAAACATAGCCCGGATTTTATAGGCTATCGAGTCTGCATAAAAAATAGGCCCGCAGCTATGACACTTTTTGATGGTGTACATTGTTTTGGGGTTGTTGGCATTATCAAAAATGGTCTTACCCATTTGATAAGGGATAATTTTATCCTCGGTGCTGTGTATGACCAATAGAGGTTTATTGTTCCTCCTGATAAAGTCAATGGCATCGCGGCCTTGTTTCATCATCAAACCACCAACAACCGGTATGCGTTTGGAGGTAATGTCTCTGTACGAAGTAAAGGCCCCTTCTATCACAACACCATCAATATCTGATTGATTTTGAGCAGCAATAATTGTAGCTACGTGTCCGCCCATCGATTGGCCATACAAAACAATAGGCGTGTTTTTGGTTTCTGCACGATTTTTCAAGTAATTCAATGCAGACATTCCATCTGAAAAGATATTGGCATTAGAAGCTTCTCCCCCCGAAAAACCAAACCCACTATAATCAAAAGTAAAAACACGGAACCCCATTTTTATTAAAGGGGCAATAGCCTGATGCTGATTTAAAATAAAACCTGAATTACCGTGGTAATGCAACAATGTGATATCGGATATCCCATCCGCCGGGGTAAGCATCCATCCATTCAGCAAGGTGCCGCTTTCGTTGGGAAAAAGAATACTTTCAATATCATATCCTAAAAGTTCAGCGTTGCTAAGGGAATCCGAAAAAGATGGTTGATGGTTTTGACCACTAAAGAAGACAATCGTTTTTTCTCCATCCACCCAGGTATTTGCCATTGTTGAGTTGGAGGATAGCTTGATAGGATCCAAAAACATTTTGTTGAATTTACAGCCCGACAATAAGGGAAGCAAAAAAAACAAATAGTATATCCTTTTCATGACCATATTCAATCGCATTTCATGCCAGACATTTCCTGTCGGACAGAAGTTTCAGCCTTTTCTAATAAATCTGCTCTGCAAAGAAATACAGACAGATTTTATGTAACTGCTATTTTTACAAAGGATGAAAGTCAAAAATAGTCTTTGCCAGCACATGGGCAATCAGCAATTTATAAAGGCTATGGGGAAACACACTATTTTAATAAATTATTTACAAACCTTTAATTGAAACCTTGGTTTTTTTTGTAAATCCTAAAATAAACTATAGGGCGCCTTAAAAGAATAGAAGGAGCCATATATTAATCAGTAATGGACCACCCAGTCCAATCAATAAGCCGCTTGCCCGAAAATCCTTTTGCCTTAAAAATCCGGTACTAAAGGCAATGGCATTGGGGGGTGTACTTACCGGGAGCAACAAGGCGCAGCTTGAACAGAGAGCAATGGAGGTGGCTAGCAGATTCATGTGTTCGGGCATTAATTGTACGGCCAACGGAATCAGAATAGCTGCCGTGGCAGTATTACTCATAATGTTGCTGAAAAACATAGCGACATAGCCAAAAATTAGTGCCAATACAAAAACCGGTATGCCATTTAAATCAAGATAACCCAGCAGCCTGTCTGCTAACCCGCTGTCAATCATAGAGGTGCCCAACGAAAGACCGCCCGCTACCAGAATAAGCGTATCCCAGCTCAGGGCATTAAAATCTTCGGCTAGTATAATACCCGCCAGTGGGAACACAACCACTGGTATAATGGCTATAAGGTGTACCGGAACTTTATGAATAGAAGCTGTAAGCCACCCCAGTACCGTTACCAAGAGCGTTATACGCACAACCCATAACGACCCGGGGCTAATCCGTGTATCCGTTCTTGCCGCAGCCTGAACAGGCGCGCTGTAAACAGTTTCTATTTCAGGGGGATATATTTTTATAAAAAAATACCAGGTGGCCAGGGTAAGTACTACCGCCGGTAAAACACCAAGGTACATCCATTGCAAAAAGTCAATCGACTGGCCTGCTTTTTCCAACACGCCCCCGGCTATGGCATTGGGCGGACTACCAATAATGGTTCCCATACCGCCCAACGTGGCTGCGGCCGGTACGCCCAGCACAAAACTGATGCGGAATTTTGAATCGGGTCCCAAAGATTTTAAAAAAGGCATTACCATGGCGAGCATCATAGCGGTGGCGGCGGTATTGCTCATCAGCATACTTAAGCACATGGTGGTAAGCATTACCCCAAACAATAGCTTTTGTGGCTTGGGGCCAAAATATTTCAAAGTGAGGATCAGAAGCCGTTGGTCAAGACCAGTTTTGCGTAAACCACCTGCCAGGAAAAAACCGCCGAGCATCAACCAGATGATGGGATTGGCCAGCGTATTGGTAAAAAGCAAGGCATCAATGGGTTCGGGGTTGATGAAACTGTTGGCTAATGTAAGCACCTGAAAACCAATGATAAACAATCCCACAGCAAAAGCCGGTACGGCTTCGGTAAGCCACAACCCCATCGCCATCAGGCAAAGCCATAGCGTGTGAAATTCATTAAAGCTGTAGCTTTTATCTGCTATCATCATGGATACCCCGTAGCTAATACCGATAACTGCCACAAAATAAATCGCCTTTTTACCAATGGGCCATTTACGGGGATCTATATACCGAATCAGCTCACCACGCCAGTTTATCATCGAAGAGAGTTTTTTTGAAAATCATTTAAAATTAACGGAACTACAGGTACGCAACAGGAATTTAATTTTTGTTGTGGGCAAAAAAAAGGATTCTAAGGGGAAGTAAAAATGATTTAAAACAGGCTTTCTGAATACTAATCCGAATGTTTTTAGAAGGGGTTCCCTGGATTTTCAGCCTGCCGGGCTTCTTTTTCGAGGGGATTATTGTAATATCCATACCGGATGGAATACCAGAGGTAAATCCAGAGGAAGACAGGCACACCCATTCTTTGGTACTGTTCCACATGCTTTAGTTCGTGCCTCACCAATCTTGGGTTTTCTATAAATTCTGTTATGGTTATATTGTGGAGATGGATGGTTTTACCCAATACCAGCGCCAGTTGTTTTGCGCTCATTTTCCAGGCAGCTATTTTGGCGAGGAGCGAGTTTTCTTTTAAACGGATATGGGGAGGAATGGTGATCAAAAAGATAAGACTGACATATGAATTTCATTCAAAATTAATACTATCCTTTTACTTTTCTCTGCGCTCTTTGCGAAAGCTTTTGTATGGTTTGCGTTGAAAAGAGGTTTTTTTTACCGCAAAGAAGAAATTGTTTATGTAGCTTAAAGAATCCGGAGCTTATTTTACTTCTATATGATTGTTCCTCCTTCGCGGATTTTTTTACTGCAAAGAATGCAGAGGGATACGCTGAGGAACGCAAAGCAAAAGTTGTCTATGTAGCTTAGAGAGCTTGAGGCTTATTTCACTTCTACACGATTTTCCTCCTTCGCGGATTTTTTTACCGCAAAGAACGAAAAGGGATACGCTGAGGAACGCAAAGCTGATAGCAGGAATTGTCAAAATAGCTTTGAGACTCTTGGGCTTTTTTCACTTTTACACGATGCTCCTCCTTTTGCGGATTTTTTTACTGCAAAGAACGCAAAGGAACGCAAGGCAAATGGAAGGAAGTTTCTAAGTAGCTTTGAGATTCTCGGGCTTTTTTCATTTTTATACGATGCTCCTCCATTGCGGATTTTTTTACCGCAAAGAATGCAAAGGAATGCGCTGAGGAACGCAAAGCAGAAATAAGGAATTGTCAAAGTAGCTTTGAGACTCATGGGCTTTTTTCACTTTTACACGATGCTCCTTCTTTGCAGATTTTTTCAACG